>JAGWJU010000133.1 GCA_028865585.1 Elusimicrobiota bacterium
CGCGCCGCTCAGCTTCGAGAGATAGGTGTTCAAGAACTCGATAAGGGCCTCGGGCGCCATCTTTTCGGACAAGACGGTGAAATGCGCGATGTCGAGGAAGAGAATCGTCATCTCGCGCTTCTCCCCGCCTAATCTGACTTTGCCGGGGTGGCGCGCCAAGTCTTCCACCACCTCGGGCGCCACGAACTGGCCGAAGAGCCCCTTAATGAACCTCTTTTCCCGGCTTTCCATCCAAAAGCGGTAGGCGGCCTGGAGCGCGAACGACGCGGACAAGGCCAGGAGCGGCGTGATGACTTGGACGCGCTCCCCGCTCAAGAATGATTTTTCCGCAATCGCCAGCCATGCGACGGCGGCGGCGCCAGTCAGCGGAAAAGAGGACCACGGCGGCAGGCGCATGAGCCAAAACGGAATCCAAATCATGGCCAAAATCGCCAGCGCGAGCGCCCATCCGGGCCAAGGTTTAAGAAAATCGTGATGAAGCAGGTTATCAATGACGTTCGCGTTCAGCTCAACGCCCGGCATGGCGGTCAAAAACGGGCTTGGGGAATGGTCATAGTAGCCCAGCGAAGTTGAACCCACCAAAACGAGCGCGCCTTTCAAGCGCGCCTTGTCCCGAGGTCCAAGCCGCCCCGCCAAAACGTCTGCAATTGAGACCCTATGGTAAATCGGCCACTGTCCATTCTCAGGGAACTGACTCAAGGGCGGGCGAAAATCAATGGGCCAAACGCCCGCATATTCCCGCTCAAGTTTGTCCAAAGATTGCCCCGTGTAGCCGGCATAGGCCGCCAGGCTTAAGCTGGGCGCCACGGGCATCCGAGGATCGCCCGTCGGCTGCGCCAAAACCGCCCAGCGGATATGACCGTCCGGATCGACGCCCGCGTTGACGCTGACGTTGCCGAGGAAACGCGCCGCCTTCTTGATGGATGGAATGGGATATTGAATGAGCCCGTCCGACGCCGCGGTAAAGGCGAACACCGTATTTTTGAAGCGCTTGGCTGCGGCGGCCAGAATTTTAGTTTGTCGCGCATCTCCCAGATCGAAGAACATCACATCGAAGGCCACGAGTTTGGCCCCGGCGGCCCTAAGCTTGTCCAGCAGGACTCCGTATTCGCCCCGCGGCAGCGGAAACCCGAATTCTTGGCCGGTCTTGTCATCAATGGCGGCGATGACGATGCGCGGATCGGCCGTTCTAAGCCGCGCCTTGTTCCACTCGAACAGGGAGTCCTGCGCCTTGTTCTCCAAGCCGTAGAACAATCCTCCGCGGGAGCCGAGAATAGGCGCGGCATCGGCCAATAGGAAAAACAGGCTCAGGCCCACGGCGAACCATGCGCCGAAGCTCAGCGAGAACCGGCTCGAATCGGAGCCGGAGGGCTGGTTTAGCAAGTAGGGGGCTCGCTCTAATTGGAAATAGCGGACGAAAGCTTCTTGATCGCCGCACGGAGAACGGCTCTGGCGCCCGGATCCTTTTCCTTAGCCAGGGCGGCCTGCAAGGAGGACACATCGCCCGCGGTCCCGATCAAAGCCGC
The DNA here is from genome assembly GCA_028865585.1 of Elusimicrobiota bacterium. Taxonomy (GTDB): domain Bacteria; phylum Elusimicrobiota; class Elusimicrobia; order UBA1565; family UBA9628; genus JAGWJU01. The sequence continues at coordinate 1,527 of JAGWJU010000133.1, forward strand.
GGCGTTGGCGGCCTGCTCGCGCGTGGAGGCGCTGGGAGAGGACAGGGCGTCTAGAAGAACGCTCCGCCCAGAGGCATCCTTCTGGAAGGCGAGAGCCGCAGCGGCACGAAAACGCACGTTCGAATCGGAGTCGTTCAATAGTCCTTTAAGCGCGGCCAGCGCCTGAGCCCCCCCGATGCGCCCCAAAGCTCCGGCCACGGTGCGGCGCAAGCCGGCGTCGCCGCTTTTAAGCAGGGACGCCAGCGCGGGCACGGAGCCGGGAGAGCGCAAAACGCTCAAAGCCCGCACCGCCGCGTAGCGCACGGCCGCGTCGGGATCCGACAAAGCCTTGATAAGAGCCGGCTCCGAGGACCGGCTGCCCAGATAGGTCAGGGCCGCGGCCGCCGAGGCGCGCGCGGAACCATCCGCGTCCGAAGCCAGCATTTTCTCAAGAGAGGCCAACGCGCCTGAGTCATGCAGAAGCCCCAGACTTCTGGCGGCGGCTCCCCGGACGGAAGCATTCGAATCGCCGAGGGCTGCGAGCAGCGGCGTCTGGGCATCCGGACAGGCGAGATCCCCGAGTTGATCCGCAGCCTGCATGCGAATTGAAGCATCCGCGCTCCGCAGATTGGACAACGCCGATGAGCATGCCTGCGCGCCGCCGGAAGCCGCGAAGACAGGAGCGGCCAAAGAAGCCGCCAAAAGACAAGCGGAAACGGCGGCCAAGGCATGCCGGCATTTCATGCCAAAGAGTTTAGCTCTCATTGGCGCTACTTTCAAGGGCAAAATAGCGGGCGGGCGTCTGAGCGCCCGCCCGCTCCCCCATGGAACGGCTACTTCACCGCAGGCGACGACTTTTTGTCTAAGGACGCGGCGGCCATCCCCAAACGCGCTTCCCAAAACTCCCGGCTTTCCTGCCTTAGGGACGCGTAAAAAGTCTCGCGCTCCTGGCCTGTTTTCGCGTAATACGACGACCACGCCGCCATCCGCGACTGGGGATCCTTGCCGTTGAGAGAATCCAGGAAATCGCTTTCCCGCTTCTCCATCTTTTTCTCGAAGGAGATCCGCTCATCCTTAAGCTTTCGCCGGAACGCCATCTCCTCGTCGAAGCGCTGATTGATGGCCCCGACTCTTCGGCTGAGATTCTGCTCAAGCCGCGCTTTGCGCGCCGCGAGATAAGCCGCATACCCCGGGTCGCCTTGCCCGCCCGCCGAGTTTTTCCCCGCGTCCTGCGCCCGAAGCGGAACGCAGAGCCAAAGTCCCGCCGCCGCCGTCAACGCAATTTTTCGATAATTCATCTTACTCCTCCCTCGCCGTATTTTTTTCGGAGCCCTTTGAGAGGCCCCTAGGGAGTCATACGAGCGGCGTCCGCGGAAAGTTCCAAACGCGAGGGAGCGCCCGTGGGAATCATGAGCCAGGAAAGCCATGCGGCTCCGGCCAAAGTCACGGCGAGGCCGGAAATTTGGGCGGCGGAAATCGCTTCTCGCCCCAGAAGCCACGAGAGCAGCATCGTCAGGGCGGGATAAGACAAAATGAACGCCGTGCATTTGGCTAGGTCGATTTTGCGGATGGCGGCGTACCAAAAAACTCCGGCCACGCCGATGACGCCCGCCCCCTCGACAAACGCGCAGCCGATACCCGGCCAAGACCACGCCCAAGCTGCATGCGTCGGACGAAGAAGCGCCCACCCGCACACGGGAATCACAAATACGGCGGATTGGTAGAAAAGGCGCCCGCCCGTGATGGCCGTGGGAGAAACTTCCGCGGGCAGGCGTTTGACCAGGATGTGGGAGACCTGGTACATCCACGCGGAAGCCGCAATCATCATGTCGCCCTTCCATCGCGACGTTCCGGAATCATGGGCCAGAATGAGTCCCGTGCCTAGAACCACCATCGCGCTGGCCGCGGCCTGTCGCCAGCCGATGGATTCGCGCAATAACCAGGCGCTCAGAACCATCGAATACAGCACTTCGATTTCCGCGACCACTCCGGCGGAAGATGGGGTGGTGTAGGAAAGCGCGGCGATATAGAGGAGGCACGGCGTTCCATAAAAAATCGCGATGGCTAAAAAATGACAGGCCGCTTTCGGAGACAGAAACGTCTTCCACTCCCGCCTCCGGATCAGTTCCGGCAGCAGAAAAAGGAACCCAAGGACGAAGGCGGCTTCGGTGAAAACAAGCGGCGGATACGTTCGCAAACCGCTTTGGCTTACCAGAGGCCAAACGGCATTGAGCGCCCAGCAGCCGACCAGGGCTAGGAACGGCGCCGAGAAAAGCTCCATGGCGGCCCGATTCTAGCTTTATTTGGTCGATTCTAAGCGAAACGGAAACTCCGCTGGCGGGATTCCGGCCAATATATTAAGATTGATACGAACTCCGATGAGCGTGCTCCATCTTTTTTCTCCGCTTAAAATCCGCGGCATTGAATTTAAAAACCGCGTCTTTGTGTCCCCCATGTGCCAGTACTCGAGCGAGGACGGTTTGCCCACCGACTGGCACTTGGTGCACCTCGGCAGCCGAGCGGTCGGCGGCGCAGCGTTGGTCATCGTTGAGGCCACGGCTGTCTCGCCGGAAGGGCGCATCTCCCCTCAAGACTCGGGGCTCTGGTCCGAACGCCATGCCGAGGCGTTTTCCCGCATCACGCGCTTTATTAAGGAACAAGGGGCCGTTCCCGGCATCCAAATCGCCCACGCGGGCCGCAAAGGCTCGACGCCGGTTCCCTGGGACAAGTCATCGGGAAAAAACATACCGCCGGACAAAGGCGGCTGGGTTCCGCCGGCGCCGTCGCCCCTCTCCTTCGATTCGGACTACGCCGTGCCTCGCGAAATGTCCATCGCCGACATCGAAAAAGTGACGCGCGACTTCGGCAAGGCGGCG
>JAGWJU010000134.1 GCA_028865585.1 Elusimicrobiota bacterium
GCCTTTACGCCCTGGCCGAATAAAAAAGCGTCCCCGCGCTTAAAAACCGCGGGGACGCCTGTGCCCTCCAGCTACTTCGCGGGATTGGCCGGAGCGCTGACGGCCGGCGCCGCGGTCGACGCCGCCGTCTCCTCTTCCATGTAATGCCTCCTGAATGATTCTGGTTCCAAATACTTTAGATAGAAATAATATATCAAGCGCGCTGCGGCATGCCGGGCGAAAAAGTTCGTTGCGGGCTCCGTATGGCGCATGAGACGCTCCACGGAGGGAGGCTCTAGAGGTCGAAGCCTAGACCGATGAACGCGTAGTGCTCGGGCAAGAAATAGAACTGGCCGAAAGGCGAGTGGCCAACGAAGTAGCCGACAAAGGCGCGCATGACGCGGTCCGTGCCGTCGAAGCCCACGCGCACGCCCAGCGTGCTGTTGGAGTTCACGTTCCACTGCACGTCGGCGTGCGACTGCACGTCCTCGGCAAGATACGGTGTGAGCAGGTAAAGCTTGCGCCAACGCCGCCGCGGGCCGGTCAGCTCGAAGCCGCCCTGGAGCGCGCCGCGCTGGGGTGTGGGGATGGAGTGGAAGAGATAGCTTCCGCCTCCGTAAACGCGCAGATACGGGCAGACCTCGTCCGAGAGGAGCCCGCGCACGCCCTCGACGCTGTAGCGGAAGCCCGTGTTTCCCGTGTCGCGAATGTAGTCGTCGCCCAGGTGCGCGCTCTCGTGATAGAGGTAAAATTTCCCCTCCCACGCCCCCCGCTTTACCTCGAGCGGCAAGTTGGCGAAAAAGTCGACCGTCTCGAACTTATTGACCCCGCCGCTGATTTGAAAACGCGTGTAGGCCATGCCCTCGATGTCCCATTGCCAAGTCAGGCCGCCGGAGCTTTCCCAGCGCGTCATGCCCCAACTGTGACCCAGTTCGATGTCCGACTCGTTCTGGCCGTGGAAGCGGTAATAGTATGCGCCCAACTGGATTTCGCGCGGATCAGCCAGCAGAGGCCGGAACACGTTGCCGTCGGGAAAGACGGTATAGGCGCGGGACCGCGCCGCGGCGGCCCCCAGCGCCGCCGCGGCCAGCGCGAGGATTCTAATCCTTGAGCGCGGCCTCGACATCCCGGGAGAGCTCGCCGGCCGGCTGCGGGCCCAAATAGCGCGCCACCATGCGGCCCTTGGCGTCGATTAAAAAACCGGTGGGGAAGCCCGGGACCGGGTAGCCTGCCGGCGGTTCGCCGCCGCTGGCGAGGAGAATCGGATAGGGGATGTGGGCCTGTTTAACGAAGGGCACCACGGCCGCGGCGCCGAGCGAATCCATGGCCACGCCCAGAATCACGAAGCCCTGGCCCTTAAAACGATTGTAGACCGTGATGAGGTCGGGAATCTCCTCCTGACAGGGGCCGCACCACGTCGCCCAAAAATCGATGAAGACCACGCGGCCGCGGTACTGCGACAGGGACACCCGTCGGCCGCTGATGTCGGTCAAGGTGAAGTCGGGCGCCTCAATGGGGGCCGAGCTTTGCGCGCGCCACGTGCTGGGCGGAATAAACGCGTAGAGCACGGCGGCCAAGGCGGCCAGCCCCAGAATGACGAACAGTTTTTTGCCGCCCGAAGAGCTTCTCGGCTGAAAGCTCATAGGGCGAAGCGGAAAAACGACTGCGGGAGATAGCGGCTGATGAGGCCCAAGTGCCGGGTGAAGACCAGCACGCCCATGAAGACCAGGAAGGCGCCGGCCAAAGTTTCGCCCCAGCGGATGTAGCGCTTGTAGCGGGAGAAGAACTGCAGGAAGGCGTTTAAGCCGAAAGCCGCGGCGACGAAGGGCACGCCCAGGCCCAGGGAGTAGACGGCCAAAAGCATCATCCCCTCCGCCGCGGTCTTCTGGGTCGCGGCCAGGGCCAGGATGGCGCCCAGAATGGGGCCGATGCAGGGCGTCCAGCCGAAGGCGAAGGCCAGGCCCATCACGAAGGAGCCCACGTAGCCCGGCGAGACGCCCCGCGAGGAAAAGCGGCGCTCGTAGTAGAGCCACTTAATAGGAAGCACGCCCATGATGTGCAGGCCGAAAAGCACGATGAGCGCGCCCGCGATTTTATCCAAGGCGGGCAGGGCCGAAGCCAGGAAACCCCCCACGCTCGACGCCGAGGCGCCCAGCAAGGTGAAGACCACAGAAAAGCCCAGCACGAAGAAAATCGAGCCCAAACCCGCCTTGGCCGCGACCTGGCCGCGGCCGGCGCCGCTGGAGAGTTCTTCCAAGGACAGGCCCGACATGAGCGAGAGATATCCGGGAATAAGCGGCAGGACGCAGGGCGAAAGAAACGAGGCGACTCCGGCGACGAAAGCGGCTCCAAGACCAACGTGACCCATCGGTCAGTCAGTTTAGCATTTTAGCGCTAGGCCGCGTCTTTTTGGCCCGCGTTTTTCTGGTAGCGCGCCTCCAAATCGCGCAGTTTTTGCTCGTGCTCTTTCTGCAGGAGCAGGCGCTCCTCGGCCAAGCGGCGGACCTTCTCGTCGTACTCCGCGGCCTGCTCCAAGCGCGCGGCGTGCAGCTCGTTGCGCAGCTCCTGCTCGACCTTCTGAAAATTGTCGCTCAACTCCTGCTCCTTCTGCATGAGCCAGGCGCCGGCTTTCTGCTTCTCGGCTTCGACCTCGCGCAGGCGCCGCTCGTGCTGGGCCCGCAGGGCCTCTTTTTCAAGCGCGAGCTCAGAGGCCGCGGCGCGCGTCTTGGCCTCGAAGTCGTCCTCCAGCTCCCTCTTGCGCAGGGCGACGGCCTTCTCGCGCTCCTTCAAGTGCTCTTCCAGCGCTTTTTCCTTGGCCGCGAAGTCCGCGCGCAAGGACGCAATCTCGCCGTCCAAGGCCTCGCGCTTGGTGCGGTTCCACGCGTCTTCCCGCTGGTTCCACTGCTCCCGCATGCGCCGCTCCAACTCCGCGGCTTTGAGCTCCAGGGCCTTCTGCCGCTCCTGGAGCTGCTCCTCGAAGCGGGCGCGGCGCTGTCCGGTCTCCCTCGCCCACTCCTGCTCCAAGAGCGCGCGTTCGCGGGCCAGCACCTCGTTTTGCGAGGCCAGCCAGCGCGATTCGCGCTCGGCGAAGGCCTTCTGCATCTGCGCTTCCTTGGCCGTCCAGGATTCCCGCAGCTGGGCCTCGGTGCGGGAGAGATCCGCAAGCCGACTCTCTACGACGCCGCGCAGCTCCTGCTCCTTCTGCGCGCTCTTGGCCTCCAGCGAGCGCGTGAAGTCCTGCATGCGCCGCGCCAAGTCACGCTCCAAGGCCGAGCGGTCGGAGTCGAGCCTTTGACGCAGGGACTCCTCCCGCTCGGCCAAGCGCTTCTCCATGGCCGCTTGTTCCTTGGCCAATAGATCCTCGTAGCGCGCGCGCGCCAAATCCTCGCGGCGGCCCAACTCCTCTTCAAGCCTCGCCTCGCGCAAGGCGAGCTCGTCGCGCGCGATTTTTTCCTTTTGCGCCCGCGCGGCCTCGAGCTTCGCGGCCGACTCCTGCACGCGGGCCTCGTTGTCCGCGCGCAGGCGCTCCAAATCCGCGCGGCGGGAGAGCAAATCCTTCTCGGCCGCGGAAAGCCACTCGGCTTTCTCGCGGCGGAACTGCTCCTCGGTCTGCATCTGCCAGGAGCGCATGCGTCCTTCAAGCTCGCGCTCGTGGTGCCCGAAGCGAGCGCGCAAGGTTTCCATGTCCTGGGCGAGCCGGCGCCGCGCCTCCTCCTCCAAAGTCTTTCTCCGCTCGTCGAGCCGCCCTTCCAACTCGGAAGACTCGCGCAGGCTTTTCTCGGCCAGCTCGCGGCGCAACTCCTCGTGCGCGCGCTCCTTTTCGGACAGCCAGCGCGCCTGACGCTCGGAGAGCTCCTCCCGCAGGCGGGCTTCGCGGCGCTCGTTTTCAGCCGCGGCGCTCGTTTTCTCGGCGTCCAGCTGAGCGGCGAATTGCGCGCGGACCTGGGCCAGGCGCTCCTCGTGGGATTGGGCCAGCGCGCGCTCCCTTTCGGCCAAAGACGCGGCCGCCTGGGCCTCCAACTCCTTTCTCTTGGCCTCCAGGTCCTGCTCGAACTGCCGTCGCTCGGAAAGCATCTGCTCGCGCGCCTCGGCCAGGGAGCGGGCGATGCGCTCCTGATGCTCGGTCCAGAGCGCCTTCTCGCGCTCGATGGCGGCCCCGGCGGAAGAGGCCGCCGCGCGCTCCAAGTCCTTTTCCTTGTCCGCAAAGGCGCGCTGGAGAATCTGCCGCTCCTCCGAAAGGCGCTTGTCCTTCTCGGCCATGACGTCGCGCTCCATGGCCTCGAAGCGCTCGCGGCATTCCTTTTCGAGAGCGGCGTAGCGCTCGGAGAGACGCTCGGTCTGCTCGCGCGCCTGGGACTCGAGCGCGGCTTCCTTGTCCTT
>JAGWJU010000135.1 GCA_028865585.1 Elusimicrobiota bacterium
GACCTCTTGAAGTCCCAGTTCGGCTCCTCGGCGCGGGCGACGAACCTTCTGAGCCTCTTGGAGGTCAAGGAGATGATCCATAAGCCCGAAGGCTCCAACCGCTGGGAGATCCATTTTGACCGCATCGAGGACTACCTGCGCCGGCACTTCCCCCAGGTGCCGCTGGGCAACGGGCGCTCATGACGGCGGCGCTGTTCGCCTTGGCGCTGTCGCTCGCGCCTGGCTTTTCGCGGGCCGCCGCTCCCGCCGATTCGGCGCCCACTCTCGCGGACGTCGCGGCGCATTTTGACGCGCTTGATTCCAGCATGACGTCCTTGACCTGCCATTTTACCGAGACGATGGACATGGGCGCGGGCCAGGGCGCGCAGAGCCTTTCCGGCTTCGTGCAGTACAAAAAACCGGACCTGCTGCGCGTCGAGTATAAGAAACCCGAGGCGCAGAGCGTCATTTTAGACGGCAAGGAACTGTGGATTTGGCGCCCCGGCACGGGGCAGGCCATCGAGACCGGCATGGCGGAGTGGAGAAAGTCCCAGCCCATGGCCCGGCAGCTGCTGGACTTCGGGCATTACGGCCGTCTGCTCAAGGACTACGACGTCTCCATCGCCACGATTTCGGCCCCCGACGCGCAAGGCTTTTACGGAGTGATCCTGGACTTGAAGCCTAAAAACGGCGGCGCATACTCCCTGCGCCTGGGCCTCTCCACCAGCGACTATTTTCCCGCGCGGACCTGGATGACGGTCGGAAGCGTCACCATGGAGTCCGAGTTTTCCGACGTGCGCTTGAACCCCGAAATCCCGGACGCCGCATTTCATTTCACGCCGCCGCCCGACGCCGACGTGTTCAAGGGCTTCAAGTTTCCCGGGGCGGGCCAATAATGGACGCCGGACGGCTCGCGTCGCTGGGTGAAGCGCTCAAACAGGCGCGCCTCAAGAAGGGCGAGAGCCTTGAGGACGCCGGCCGGAAGACGCGCATCCCCAAGAAGTTCATCGACGCCCTTGAAAACGGCCGCATGGACGATTTCCCGGCGCCGGTCTACGCCGAAGGATTCTTAAACATTTATCGAGAGCACTTGGGCGTCGCGTCCGAGAAGCCGCAAAGCGAAGAAGCCCTTCCGGCGGCTTCTCCGCCAGAAATCCGCGCGGCATATCCCGCACGCGGCCATGAAGAGACGGCGCGCCATGCCAAGCCCGAGCCGCACGGCGATCCGGCGGCCTACCGCCTTATTCTTTCCGGCTCTCTTGCGGCTTTGGCCGCGTCCGCGGCGCTGTTTTGGTACGCGTCTTCAAACGTCGGCCTTTCCCCGCGCCCGGCGGCGCCCGCCGCGCCCGCGGCTTCGCCGGAGCCCGGCGCGGCTCCCATCGCGCCCAAGGTGGACTTGACCGTCATCGTTCACCGCGAGGTCTGGCTGCGCGTGCGCGTCGACGGCAAACCGGCTTTCGCGGGCCGGCTGGCGCGCAGCGCCATGCGCGAATGGAAGGCCCGCAAGGACGTCGTGATCGAGACGGGCGATCCAAGGGCCTTCGACCTGATGCTCAACGGCGCGCCCTATTCCCTGGTTCCCAACCCCGCGGAGCGCTACCTTATCCGGGCGCGTTAGGCGCCGGGATTTTCCCGCATGAATCTCGCCAACCGCCTCACCGTGGCGCGCTTCGCGCTGGCTTGCGCGGTTTTCGCGCTCCTGCTGCTCTCGCGGCCGGCCTTCCACTGGGCGGCTTTCGCCCTTTTCGCGCTGGCCATCGCCACGGACTGGTTCGACGGGCAGGTGGCGCGCCGCATGAAAATCGTGAGCGCCTTCGGCAAGGTGGCCGACCCCATCGCGGACAAGGTGCTGGTTCTGGGCGCCTTGCTGGCGCTGGAGCGCTCGCATCCGGCGATAATTCCGCTGTGGGCCGTGTTCATTATCTTGGCGCGGGAACTCCTGATTGGCGGCCTGAGGGTCCTCCACGCGGTTTCCGGCCGGCCGGTTGCCGCGGAAAAGTGGGGCAAGTGGAAGATGGGCTTCCAGAGCTTCGCGGTCCTGGCCGTCATCGGGCTTTTGTCCGCCATGGAGACATGGCCCGGGGTCCCCGCCTGGACGAGCGTTCTGATTTACTATTTGACCGTGCTCTGCGCCCTGGCCTCCCTGAGCTCCGCCTATTTTTATTACCGGAACTCCCGCAAGCTTCTGGAAAGCTCGTGGAGTTGAGCCGCTCCGCGCCTTCCTTGCCGGGCCGTTTTTATTTAAGCTATAGTGCTCCGACGATGAAGAAATCTGCGTGGCTCTTGGCGGCCGCCGCCGCCCTGTGCTTTTCCCCCTCCCGCGCACGCGCCCAATTCTGGATGCACTCGGCCTCGACGGAGACGGTCGCGGCGTCCTCCGCTCCGGCTCTGAGCCTGGGCCAGACGCTCTCCCTGGACAAGGGGCCCTGGGTGCTGGGCGAGATCACCTTCGTCGCGAACAACCAGATCGTGAGCAACATGACCTGGCGAGACGAGGTGCGGGGAGCTCCGGGCGAGCTCTACACCAAGGCCGACGTGCTCTCGGACGCGGACAACTTGAAGGGCCTGGGCGATTTCATCTCCGTCAATCCCGCGGTCTATGCCATCCCGGGCTCGCCGATTCCCTCGGAGTACTTCGGCGTCGCGGCCTCGACCAACGAGGTCCGCCTGGTTTTCGACGTCAAGCCCAAGGGCGTCTCGGTCTCCTCGGCCGCGCAGGCGGCCCTGCCGGTGCCGGTCTCGGGCATGATTTTGACGCCCACGGCCTACCGCGGCCTGGGACACTTCACCAACCCGGGCCTGGGCCTGGACTTCAACGGCACCTATTACATCGGCCGCCTCTACGGGAAGAACAACTACGCCAACAACCCGACGCACACCAACTACCTGGACCAAGTGGGCCTCTGGCTTCTGACCATCGACGGCAAGATGCAGGTGCAGTCCGAAGCCAAGTACCGCCCGGCGCTGGCTTTCGGCGCCGAAGGCACGCTTTCTTTTCTGGACACGAGCCAGCCCACGCCGGTCAACACGGCTCCGAGCGAGACCGTGACGGTCGCCAGCAACAAGACCAAGATTTTGACCGACGCCTACGTGGTGGCCAGCAAGAAATTCGGCCCCGTGCGGACCAGCATCGGCTACATGCAGGGCGACATGGGCGACTTCGTCTCCCAGCTCTCGAGCTTCTTGTCCCCCAACGCCTTCATCTTCTACCACAACGCGCCCGGGCAGACCGTGCGCTCCAACGGCATTCCCTTCGCCAGCGTCTTCGGCTTTCCGCACAAGAACATGCCGCTGGGCGTGGAGGTCATGCAGTTCAACGGCGCGGCGCTTCATCCCGTGCTCTTCAACTTCCGCGTGGGCTCGTTCCTGCACGCGAACTTCGACGTGGGCTATTTGAGGTTCGACGGCGGCTACGACGTGCTGGGCCTCATCAACTTCCGCTGGAGCGAGTTCCCCAACAAATAAGCCGTCTTGGCCCTAGCGCCCGGACCTAGCGCGCTTCATCATCGACTGGACCTGCGGCCAATATCGCAGCGCGGGCGCGTAATGCGGGTCGATCTGCAAAGCCAAGGACAGCTCGCGCGCGACCAAGCCCCAGTCCTTGCCCCAGTAGAGCACCGCGTAGTCGTAGCAGGTCTCGGCCAGGGGATAAATCGCGAGCGAGTCCTGGTAGCACTGCTCCGATTGCGCGGCCTGCCCCATGCGCTGCCGGGCCACGCCCTCGTGCATGAGCGCGGCGGCTTCGTCTTTCTTGAGCGCCGAGACAACGTCCGGCAGGGCGGCGTAGCGATGAGCCAGGACGAGCATGCGCGCGCCCAGCAGAGCCGAGAGCGCGTAGTCCTTCGCGGCGGCGGCGTAGTCCTTGCGCGCGAAAGCGTCGTAGGCCAAAAACGCGGGATCTTCCGGCGAAAGATAGCGCATGGCCCAACTCCGGTCGATCAGAGAGAGGCCCTCGGACTTCAAGCCCGCCTCGTAGGCGTCCGATCCCGCTTTGTAGAGCGCCTGGCTGTAGCCCGCGATGAGGTCCGAAGTGAAGAAATCATCGTAGGCGCCGTAGTCGTAGTCGCCCCGGAAGGACATCAAGCTCCAGAGCTCGTCGGCCGAAGCCTGGGCGGCGGCGCCGGGTTTTTGCGGCCAGCCGATGAGCATCCCGCGCGACTTCGCGGCGGAAAGCAAATCGGGCGGGACCTTGGCGTCCGTGGCGGCGAAGGCGGGCGCATCCGCGGCCGCCAGGCGCCTAAAGCCCGCGTCGGTCTCCGCTTCCCCCACGTAGGCGTTCGGATGGTCCCTTTGCAGTCCCTGCTGATACCACGGCGCGCCCGAGAGTCCCTGAGCCACCACGCGCGCGTCCGGCCGCATTCCCATGGCGGTCTGG
>JAGWJU010000136.1 GCA_028865585.1 Elusimicrobiota bacterium
GACGGCGCGCGCTACGTTTCCAAGGAGTACTCATATTTCTGCCTTTCTCCCTGGAAAAACATGATCCTGAGAAACGGCGGCGGCGTGCTGCCGAACTGGCACTGCGGCGAGCGCTATATCGGAAGCATCCACGAAAACTCGCTCCTGGAGATTTGGAACGGCGAGCCCATGCAGAAGGTGCGGCGGGGCATCGTGGAGAGGCAATTCGGCGGCGTGTGCCGCCACTTCTGCCTTTCCGGCGCTTTGATGGAAACCTGGAAGCATCACATGGAGTGGTATTGGTCCTGACGCGGCGATTTTGGATTAAGCATGAGCCATAAAGCCGAAATCTTTCTCGTGCAAATGCCCCAGGCCTGCCCTGAGCCCAATATCGCCCTGGCGCAACTCTACGCTTACGCGAAACGGGAAGGGTTCGAGACGCGGGTCATGGACGTCAGCATAGAGCTCTACCACCGGTATAAAGCCGCTTCCGCCAATTTGTGGGCCGACGAAACGTGGTCGATTTGGATGGATCAGGCGTTCGTCTCTAGGTTCCTGGCGGAAGACAAAGCTTGGATGGAGGGGCGCTTCCTCAAGGACATCCTTTCGGCGCCCAAGCCCGTCGTGGGCTTTTCGGTCAGCGGGCCTTCCTTGCGCGCCAGCCAGGAGTTGGCGCGCTGGATTAAGGCCGTGCGGCCGGACGCTTTGGTGGCGGTCGGGGGACAGGTCTTCGCCGTGGAGCCATTTTTTTACCGGCAGGCCTTGGAGGACGCTTGCATCGACGCCGTCATTTTCGGAGACGGCGAGGAAACGCTCTGCGAGTTGGCGTCCGTTTATGAGGACGGCCGGGACTGGGGCGGCTGCCGCGGGCTTTACGTGCGCAATCCCGAGGGCGGATTCAGCTTCACGGGCGAACGCCCGCTCTTGAATTTGGACGACCTCCCGTTCGCCGATTACGCGCCTTTCAACATGGGGCTCTACGGCAGCAACCACGTGAGCGCCCACGATTTGGTTCTGATGACCAGCCGCGGCTGTGTGCGCCGGTGCTCCTTTTGCGGCAACCGGACGGCGTGGAAGGGCTTTCGGCAGATGAGCGGAGAAAGGGTGCACGCCGAAATCCAACATCAGCGGCGGGTCATGCCGAGCCTTTCCCACGCCGACAGCGAAATCAAGTTCTACGACCTTCTCATCAACGGAGACATGCGGAAGATGACCCGCATGGCCGAGCTTCTGGCCGCGGATTCGCAGCCGCCGCTGGCCTGGAAAGACGTCAACGCCGTGGTCCGGCCCGAGATGACCTACGAGGCCTGCCGCAAGCTCTATGAGGCAGGCTGCCGCATCCTGATTATCGGCCTCGAATCGGGCTCGCAGAAAGTTCTGGACGCGATGGACAAAGGCCAGACCGTGGCCCAAATGAAGGAGGTTCTCAAAAACGCCCATCGCGCCGGCCTCAAGGTTCGGGGCAACTTCATGTTTGGGCATCCCGGCGAGACCGAGGAGGATTTCGAGCTCACCATGGACTTTTTGAGGGAGATGCACCCGTACATCTACCAAGCCTACCCCAGCTATACGTTCACGCATTTGGAAGGCCGTCTGGCCCAGAACCCGGAGAAATGGGGCGTGCAAAAGAACCAGCATTACCTGTACTGGGAATCGGATGACGGCAGCAGCACCTTCCCCAAGCGCCTGGAGCGCTACAAGGCCTTTCGCGAGCTGGCCGTTTCGTTGGACAAGCTCCCGCAAGGCGACGGTCTCGTGCTTTCCTTGGATGCCTATATGCACTTTAATTTTGGCGGCTACTATGAGAATTTGGGCAAGCCGAAGGAAGCGCTCGATCATTACTGGGAATACCTGCGCGAAGACCCGGCTAACGCGTTCGTCAAGGAAAAGATCCTGAAGCTCTCAAGGGCCCTGACGGCCGTCGTCGCCGCTTGAACGCGGGATTTTGCGGCGACCCCTGATGCGCAATCCCTTGCGGGCGCGCTTGATTCTTGCGGCGTGCGCCGGCGCGGCTGCCGTCCTCGTGAGCACGGGACTCGGGTGGTGGGGATGGGCGCGCCTCTCCAAGCCCTCGACGACAAGCTTTGCCACGGACAGGCAGCTTCTGTGGCAGCGGGAGATGGATGAGCCGCTTTTCCATCTCGTGAATCGCAACGGGCGGCAATTCCTGGTGCATACGTATCCGGACACGAGGTTTTCCACCGGCCCTGAAAATCTTCCGCTTGAGAAAGAAGCGGGAAAAACCCGGCTGCTTTTTATCGGAGAATCGAGCGCCGGCTTGTCGGCCACGGCCGTCCGCCGCATCATCGAGAGCCACGCGGGCTTGAAAAAATTCGAGGTGCTCGACTGCGCGGCCAATGGGGGCAGTTTGGTGATGGTGGAGGATCGGTTTAAGGAATGCTCCCGATACTCGCCCAATATCATCGTTCTGAGTTTCGGGCATAACTTGTTTTATCCTCTGCGGCCCATTTCCGTGTTCTCCTACTGGGCGTTCATGGTCGCGCGGCGCAGCCCTCTCTTGAGCCGCTTCGCGGCCGTGCTGCACGACGATTATTTCATGTCCCGCTGGGATTCTTTCGATAATCCCAGCGTCCGCTGGCGCCGCCTCGACGAATTCATCGCGCAGTTGGCCGCCTTCACGCGTGCGAAGCACGACGCGCTCATCTTGTGCACCAACGCGGTCAACCTGTGGGTCCCTCCGGAACTTCCGCCCGATAAAAAAAATGAAATTCTCTATAACGCCACGTATTTGAAGGCGAGGTATCTCTACGCTTCGCGCCGTCAAAAGGCGGCCGTTAAGCTCTTAAGCAGCCTCGTCCAAGGCAGACCTTTCGCGTGGTGGCGGTGGACGCTCGGCACGTGGCTCTACCGCCAAGGGGACTATGCGCGGGCGGCTTTCTTCTTGTCCGAGGCGAGAAGCCTTGACCGGGCGCACGGCCGCGCCTCCGGCGCCGTCAATGATCTCATTCGGGAATCCGCCTATCGCTATGGCGCGCGTCTGGTGGACGCCGATCTCATTGTCCGTGAAGAGGCGCCGCATGGGATTCCGGGCTGGGGGCAATTTGTTGATCAGGGGCACCTGAACGATCCGTCCTACCTGCGGCTGGCAGCCGCGATTCTAGGCGCTGTCAACGGCGGCAGTGCGCCGGATACCAAGGTTCCGTGGGTGATTAATTTATCCTTAGTCCAACAGCTTCAGCACCCGCTTATCCCTATTTGGCAGGGTGAAGACATCCGGTCCAGGTTGTGGCTGGCGATGAGCTACGCGGTGCAGAGCCGCCTTGCGGAGGTGTTGGCGGGCGGAGAGTCGGCCGCCGCCTCTGCCGCGCCCCACGGGCCGCAGCGAGCCGTGATTTTCGTCGCCTTCGCCCAGGCTTGCTGGCGCGCCGGGAAAACGAGCGCGGCCTTTCGCTTTAATGAAGAGGCGGCCCATGAGGATCCGGGGTGGGAGGAGCCGCCGGTTCAGCGGGCCTTGTTTGACATCGGCCTCGGGCGCCGCAAGGACGCCGCGCAGCTTTTGCGCGGGGTCTTGAAAATAAACCCATCCCGGCTCGATGCGGCCTATTTTCTTAAAAGGGCGTCAGCAGCTTCTTGAACTCGGCCTTTTTCCCCGGATAAGTCCTGTCGTAATAACTCAGAACCGCTTTTTCTAAATCGGAACTCCGAAGTTGAATGGGCTCATCGGCTAGGGCCCTCAGGAAGACGCCTTGTTCAAAATGTTCACCGGTTGAAACGTAATAAGAGAGGTCGCCCAGTTTCCCGGAATCCTCGCCCAGGCCCTCGGCTTCCCTGACGAACGCCTTTGCCAAAAAATGACCTGTGAGACCGAGGGTTTTGCTGTAGGCAGATTCCGTTCGGACCAGGCGCCAGCGCCATTGCGAGACAGGAGCGATCCATCCCCGATGGGAAAGTCCGTGCGCGACGGCCATGGCCATCAGCCATTGTCCGCGCAGGGATGGGTGCACATAATCGATAAGGCAGCGGGGAATGTCCGGTCTGCATTCTCCGGAGGCGCTGAAGAATCGCCCCGCGTCAACAAACAATACATCCGGACTCAGAATAGAGCGAAGAAACTTGTTGTAGGGAGGAGGGGACGCGGGGTTGTACAAAATGGGTGCGTTGATCTGGCTTACGAGAACGACGTGGACGGAGCGGCGTTCGGCGAGAGAAACCATTTTACGGACGTTCTGCTCATAAAGCGGCATGGTGGCCTCTGGATCAACCCGGGCTATCGGCATGTATTGTGCGGCGAGTCGCACAATGGGGAAATAGTCGCGCAGCCAAAACAGGAATTCACCGAAATTCTTGCCGAGGTGATTTTGGAGCAGCCGCAGACGACTGTATAGCTGCTCGTTATTTCC
>JAGWJU010000137.1 GCA_028865585.1 Elusimicrobiota bacterium
GGCCGCCGCGGCCGGCGGCCGGCGCAGGACCGAGGCGCCCAAGGCCATCTGCGAAGCCAGGTCCTGGATTTTGGGCCAGCGCGCGAGCCTCCGGTGCCAGGAGCCTCCCGGTTTTAAAGGCTTTCCGGCGGCGGCAAGAAAGACGAGGCCGCCGACCGTCGCGGCGAGCAGGACGGCTCCGGCGTGCAGGAGCTTCGGATAGGAGAAATCGGGGGATGTCGTCCCCACC
This sequence comes from Elusimicrobiota bacterium, assembly GCA_028865585.1. Taxonomy (GTDB): domain Bacteria; phylum Elusimicrobiota; class Elusimicrobia; order UBA1565; family UBA9628; genus JAGWJU01. The sequence goes on from JAGWJU010000137.1 coordinate 230, forward strand.
CAGCAAAAGAGCGACAAGAGCGCCGCCAAATCCAGAGCGCGCTCGACGCCGACGCTGGAAAGGGCGGCCATCACGGGGACGTCCAATTCGCGGGCGGCCATGTAGGCCCGCGCGAATTCTCCCAAGCGGAGGAAAAGGATGTTGTTAAGCGCGATGCCCACGGCTTCCAGGCGGAACAGCAGTCCGGCCGGCGCCTCCGGGGCTGCCTCGCGCAGAAGGAGCCTCCAGCGCCAAGCGCGCACAGCCAGATCCGCGAGGGAAAAGGCGCACATCGCCGCAACCCAGGCCCAGCGGGCCCGTCCGAAGATGTCCCAAAGCTTGCCGATCTGCACGTGGCGCAGGGCGAGGGCCAGGAAGGCGAGCGTGACGCACAAGGCGGCCGCGGCGGAGAGGTGCCTGCGCGTGAAGCTCAGCATGAGTGAAAGCCGGAAATCCCGGGCGGCTCCGTGCCGCGCGGGAAGCGGCGGGCGGCGGCGGCGAGCCACAGAGACCAGGATACGATACAAACCCAGAGCCACAAAATCCAGAGGCTGGGCGTGAAGCGCAGGAGCAGGCGCAGGGTTTTGCCCGGCGCCGCGTCCGCGGGCAGGGGAACGTCCTGCAGAAAGCCGTCCCAGCGCTTCAATGGCGCGCGCCGGCCGTTAAGATAGGCCCGCCATCCCGGATAAAAAGGAATGGAGACGGCCAGCGCGTCCGCGCGCGGCGAGGGGGTGGCCGTCACGCGCCAGGTCTCCGGGTTTTCCATGAACACGCCGGCGCGGCCCAATGCGGGCCCGGAGGCCTTCGCGGCGTCGGTGAAGAAAACCAGCGGGCGCGCCGGCCCTTTTGCGGGCCGCAGATGTCCGTCCGTCCCGATGAAGTCGGCAACGCCCAAACGCCGCATTTCCGGCGTATCGGCGCGCGTCAAGTAGGAGCGGCTGGCGTCCGCGGCGGGATGGCCTTCGCTTCTCTCCGCATAAAAAGCGAAGTTCTCCAAATAGAACGCGTCGTAGCCGTTGACGTTCATCGCGCGGTAGAGCATGGTCTTGTCCGGATTCGCCAGCCCGGGCGCGGTCATCACGCGCACGGGCCTGCCCCCGACCGTTTCCGCGATGGCGGGATTAAATCCCAAAAACGGCCCCGTGGCCTGCGGCTTCAAGAAGCGGCTCCCCCACCACGAGAGCTCGGCGCACAGCGCCAGGGCGGCCGCGGCGTAGAAGGCTTTTCTAAAACGCCAGCGCTTGGCCCGCGCCAAACCGGCGCCGGCCAGCAGGAGCAGACCCCAGAAGGACAAGAGCAGAAAGCGCGACGGCGTGCGCAGGAAATCCAGAGAGGTTCTTTCCACGGCGGCGCGGTAAAGCGGGTTGTGCCGGCCCAGGGCGACGAAAATTCCGGCGGCGATGAGAAGAAGCGGCGCCGCGCGGAACCGTTTTTGGAACAGGCCCAGAAGCGCCAGCGCCAAGCCCGAAAACCCGATGAAGACGCAGGAGGTCTCGAAGAACACCGATGGATAGCCGGGAAATCCGGCGGACAGCGGAGTTCCGAACATGTCCGGCCGGATCCAGGTCCAGAGAAGCCTCGGCGCCCACGAATAGCCGAGACTGAAGGCCGGCTGCCAAATGCGCCGCACGGAGAGGGATAGGAACTGCCAGGTCAGCGGCCACACGGCGGCGCAAAGCCCCAAGGCCGTCGCGGCCGCTGCGCCCAGGCGCAGGAGGGGCTTGAAGGCGGCCCGGCCGCGGCTCGCGGCCCAAAGCGCCATTCCCAGCGCGTTGATGATCAGGAATTGCGGATGCCCGGACAAGAACTGAAGGGCGAAGACGCCGCCCAAGAGCCAGGCGTCCGCGCAGAGCCAGGCCAGGTAGCACCAGGGCACCCAAGATAAGGACGCCAGGAGCGTGGGGATTCCCTCGGTCACGCGGTAGACGAGAAACGGCGACAGCGCGTAAAAAACGGAAAGCGCCAGGGCCGCCGGCCGCGGCAGGCGGCAGGCCCGGGCCAGCAGCCAGACGCCCAAGGCCGCCCAGAGAAAATGAAAGGCGTAGTCCCAGGAGAAGGCCAGAACGAGCGGAAAGAAAAATCCAAGAAGCGAGGCCGGATAAAAAACGGCGCTTTGGGGGTTGGCCAAAAGCGGCGTTCCTCCGAAGATGTAGGGATTCCAGAAGGGCAGCCGGCCCCGCTCTAGCGATGACGCGACCAGGTGCCTCAGGGGGTAGTGATAGGCGTAGAGATCCCCGAAGTTGAACAGGGCGGTCTTTATGTCGAACCAGCAGGGCGCCAGCAGGAGAAGGATCAGCGCTGAAAAAAGCCCGAACAGCGCGAAGTCTTTAGATCTCATGGAGAGCGCCGCGCATGCGGAGTGCGGCCAAGAGCGTTAAGACGGCCAGTGAGGCGAGGCTCAGCCAAAGTCCCCAGAGGAAGCTTCTGGGTTCGTAGCGCAGCTCCAGGGTCCAGGACCCGGCCGGCACGCGCGTTTTTTGGAATACGCCCATGGCCCGCGTCATGGCTGCCGGTCGGGATCCCGCTGGAGTGACAAGCCGCGCGCGCCATCCGGGATAGCGGGGCCACGCCGCGTAAAGCCAGCCCGGCGCCGCGCTTTTTCCGGACGCCGTGAAGTCTCCTCCGCCGGGGTTTTGCCATGCCACCGGCTTAGCGGAGCGCGGCATCGGCTCAAATTCCGGTTTTTGAGGGATGTTCGCTCCGGTTTTTTCATCGAAAAAATAAGCCATGGACGCGCCTCGCCGCACGGCGTAAACGTTCCAGAGCGTATGCCCGCCGTATTTGAGCAATGGGTTCGGCGGGAGCTTTTGGGCGGAGAGAAAATATGCGATTCCGGCCCATGGCAAAAGCGCGGCCGCCTTTTCCGGAGTGCCGCGGGTATAAAGGAAGTTTAGAAAAGCGAAATTGTCCCTGGGGGAGAGCGGGTCGCCGAAATTTCCCGCCGCGGCCAGGTGATAAGGAGAGTTGGTCAGCCCGTAGAGGCGGTGCTTCCAGTCCGCGTAGGAAAGCCCCCGATCAAGCTCGAGAGTCTTGGGCGTGAGCAGGTAGCGGTTGCCGCGGAGCTCTTTTTGCATGCGCCGGACCAGCGGCCCGGCCGAGGTGAAGAGCCCGCGCGGCGCCAGGGGAAAAGCGCGGAAGCCGCACGCGGAGAGTTCCAACAAAATGAGAGCGGCGGCGAGGCCGCGCCGCGGGCAGCGCTGCACGCCCAGAGCGATGAGGGGGCAGAGCGCGAAGGCGGCCAGGTAGTCCAGATTGCCGGGGTAGCGCACGAAGCGCAGCAAGCCGCCGTGCCGCCACAAAAAAGCCGAAACCGGGTTCGTATTTCCCAAGAGGAGCAATCCGATCAGGGCAAGCGCCGCCGCGAAGCCGGCCGCCTTGCGGTGCGGCAAGGCGCGCCATCCCCAGACGGCGGCGGCCCAGCCCAGGAATCCGACGTAGCAGCACTTCCACCATTGCACGGCCGGGTTGAAGGCGGACCAGGGCACGAGCCAAGGGCTCACCCATTGGCGCAGGTCGGCCGGCCTAAATTGGAAGCGGAAAATGTCGGCCAGCTTGAGGGCGTGGTCGCGCGGGGACAAGGAGAGCAGCCGGCAGGCCGGCAGGAGCAGGCAGGCGGAGAGCGCCAGCGCTCCCGCCGCGGCCAGGCACCAGGCCCGCAGATCGCCCCGGAAATCCCAGAACCCGTCGCGCCGTCCCAAAATCACGGCCAGGAGCCAGGCGAGCAGCGCGGCGCCGACGAGAAAGGCCGGATAGCCCGCCAGGAAGGCCAGCGCCAAAGCTAGGCTTAAAAGCGTCGGACGCCGGAAAAAAAGGAAAAACGCCGGAGCCAGGGCCAGGACGGCCAGATGGTTCAGGAACGGCATGCGGCTCAACATGACGCCGCCCCAGGACAGGCCGACGGCGCCCGCGGCGGCGGCCCCGCGGGAGAGTCTCCAGGAGCGCAGCCAGAGGTAGCTCAAGGCCGCGCACAGCCAGTAATGCACGAGGTGATAGGCGGCCAGCGCGGTCGCGAAGCCAAAGAAGAAGAAGGGCAGCGTGCCGGGATAGAATAGGGAGTCCTGCATGGTCGCGGCCGCGGGCATCCCGAAGTAGAGGTAGGGGTTCCACAGCGGAAGCCGCCCGGCCTGCA
>JAGWJU010000138.1 GCA_028865585.1 Elusimicrobiota bacterium
GAAAGTCGCCTACGTCAACGGCACGGCCTTCACCAATGAGCCCGCCGAAGAACTGGCCCAAGAGTTAGCGGAGCTTATGCCCTCAGGCCTCCATAAATTCTATTTTCTCTCCAGCGGCTCGGAAGCGGTCGAAGCCGCGCTCAAGATGGCGCGGCAATATTGGGTCGAACGCGGCAAACCGGCCAAGCATAAAATCATCGCCCGCACGCCGGGCTATCACGGCAACACCCTTTTAGCGCTCTCCGCGTCGGCGCGCGAGCACTACAAAACGCTCTACGGCGATTGGCTGGTGCCCGTCGCCCAAATCCCGGCGCCCTATCCCTACCGCTGCGGATGCGAAGGCAATCCAGAATGCCCGGCCTGTTCGGGCCAGGCGCTTGAAGAAGCCATCCGCAAGGAAGGCGCCGAAAGCGTCGCCGCGTTTATCGCTGAGCCCGTCGGAGGCTCTTCGACCGGAGCCTCCGTTCCCCGCACCGGCTACTACAAGCGCATCCGGGACATCTGCGACGCCAACGAGGTGCTCTTCGTCGCGGACGAAGTCCTTTGCGGCGCGGGACGCACCGGCCGCTGGACCGCCATTGAACGCTACGGCGTACTGCCCGACATCATGACCCTAGGCAAGGGATTAAGCGGCGGCTACGTCCCCCTCTCCGCGGTCGCGGCCTCCGAAAAGGTGCACGACGCCATTAAGCGGGGTTCGGGCGCCTTCAATCACGCGCAGACCTTTTCGCACGCCCCCTCGATCTGCGCCGCGGGCTTAGCCGCCGTTCGGCACATCAAAAAGAACAAGCTGGTGCCTCAAGCCGAATCAACGGGAGCCGTTTTGCAGAAGAAGCTCTCCGCGCTTGAGAACCTGCCCGGCATCGGCGACGTCCGCGGCATCGGCATGCTCGCGGGCGTCGAGTTCGTCTCGGATAAGGGCAAAAAAACCCCGTTCCCGCGCAATCTTAAAATCGCCGAGCGCTTCGCGGACAACGCGAAAGACGCCGGCCTGATTGTTTGGCCCAATTACGGGCACTGGCGCGGCGAAGGAGACTTGGCTCTCGTTGCGCCGCCCTTCATCATCGCTGAGCACGAAATCGACCAGCTCGTGTCGCTGTTTTCCAAAGCCTGGGATAAGACGCTGGCGCAAACCAACGCCGCAGGGAGGACCGCATGACCGCAACCGCATCGCCGAAAGACTTCAAGATCACCTACACCTCGTCGAACGCCGACATGGGCGCGTTCCACAAGCTTTTCGATGAAGCGCTTAATGAGGCCAAGAAAAAATTCGGGGGCGCTCATCCCCTTTACATTGGCGGCAAAGCCGTCCAAACGGAAGGCGCCCTTCTTGAGGTCCGCTCGCCCATCAACTCGGAGTGGCTGTTGGGCGCATTTTCACTGGCCACGCCCGCGCACGCCGAACAGGCTTTAAAAGCCGCCAAGCGCGCCCAGACCGATTGGGGCGGCCGTCCTTGGCAAGAGCGAGTCGCCATTTTGCGCAGGGCCGCTGCGCTGATCCGCGACCGAAAATTCTCCATCGCCGCCGTCATGAGCCTGGAGGTCGGCAAAAGCCGGATGGAGGCCATGGGCGACGCGGAGGAGTCGGCGGATCTCATCGACTATTATGCCCGCCAGATGGAAGAAGCGCACGGCTTTATCAAAACCATGGGCAAGCTCATGCCCAACGAAAACGCCGTTTCCATTCTTCGGCCCTTCGGAGTCTTCGTCTGCATCGCGCCCTTCAACTTCCCGATGGCCCTTTCAACCGGCATGTCCGCGGCGGCGCTTTTAGCCGGCAATGCCGTGGTTTACAAACCCGCGAAAACGACGCCCTGGACGGGCATATCCCTCTATGAGTGCTATCGCGACGCGGGAGTTCCTCCGGGCGTTTTCAATTATCTTCCCTGCGAAGCCGCCGTGGGCGAGACCCTTTGGAAAAATCCGCTCACTGACGGCGTGGTCTTCACGGGCTCGAAAGCCGTGGGCATGCGCATCTACCATGAGTTCAGCAAGGATTGGGTCAAGCCCGTCTTGATGGAGCTGGGCGGAAAGAATGCGGCCGTGGTCTGCGCTTCCGCCGATCTCGATATGGCCGCCGAAGGCGTGATGAAGTCCGCCTTCAGCCTGCAAGGACAGAAGTGCTCCGCCTGCTCCCGCGTCTATCTGGATGAAAAAATAGCGGACGCTTTCCTGGAGCGGCTGCTGGAAAAAACCGCCGCCATCGTTAAAGGCGACCCGACGCAAAAAGACGTCTACTTCGGCCCCGTCATCGACGCGAAAGCCGTCAAGCGCTTCGAGGACGCCTCGGCTCTGGCCGCCAAGACCGGAGGAATCCTGGCGGGCGGGAAAAAACTCTCCGGCGGCGTCTTCGACAAAGGCAACTTCGTCGAACCGACCGTCGCGGAATTTCCGCTTGATTCCGCTCTCTTCCGGGACGAACTCTTCCTGCCCTTCCTGAGCGTGGGCCGCGTCAAGAATCTTGACCAAGCTATCGCCGAAACCAACAAAGCTGAATACGGATTGACCGCGGGAATCTTCAGCAAGGAAAAGACCGAAATCGAGCGCTTCTTCGCCCAAGTCGAAGCGGGCGTGTGCTACGCCAACCGCAAAACGGGCGCCACCACCGGCGCCTGGCCCGGCGTGCAGCCCTTCTGCGGATGGAAGGGCTCCGGTTCGACGGGCAAAGGCGGCTGCGGGCCCTACTACGTCGCGCAGTTCATGCGCGAGCAAAGCCGGACCATCATGGAGTAAACTCATGCCGACAAAAATCGCTTCCAAGCCTGCCGTTAAAAACGAGTATCCCAAAATCGTCGTCCCGCCCCCGGGGCCAAAGGCGCAGAAAGTCATCGCGCTCGACAAGGAATGGACCTCCCCGTCCTACATCAAGGAATACCCTTTCGTCATGGCCGGCGGCCACGGCGCCATGGCCGAGGACGTCGACGGCAACCGCTACATCGACTGGATGTCCGGCATCGCCGTTTCGGCCACGGGCTACAACCACCCCAAAGTCGTCGCGGCGGTTCAGGAGGCCGCGGGCAAGTTTCTGCACATCTGCGGCACGGACTTCTATTACGAAGGCATGGCTAAGCTCTGCGAGCGGCTGGCCAAGTCCGTGCCGGGGCCCGAAAAGCACCGCGTGTTCCTGACCAACTCCGGCACGGAAGCGGTCGAGGGCGCGGTCAAGCTCGCGCGCTACCATACCAAGCGCCCGCACATCATCGCCTTCGACGGCGCGTTCCACGGCCGCACCTACGCCGCCGTGACGCTGACCGCCAGCAAGGTCAAATACAAGGCCGGCTTCGGCCCTCTCTTGCCCGAGGTGACGCACCTACCCTACAACAACCCCTACCGCGGAGTCGACGGCCTGGCCGCGGCCGAGCACGTCTTCAAAACCCGCGTTTCGCCCAAGGATGTGGCCGCGGTCGTCATGGAGCCCGTTCAAGGAGAGGGCGGCTACGTGTTCCCCAAGCCCGAGTTCCTAAAGGCCTGGCGCAGAATCTGCGACGAGCACGGCATCGTGCTGATCTTTGACGAAATCCAATGCGGCATGGGCCGCACGGGCAAGCTCTGGGCCTCGGATTATTTCGGCGTGGACCCTGACGTGCTTTTGACCGCCAAAGGCTTGGGTTCAGGGCTCCCCATCGGCGCCATCATCGCCAAAGAGAGCGTGATGACGTGGCCGCAAGGTTCGCACGGCACCACCTTCGGAGGGAATCCCGTGGCGTGCGCCGCGGCTCTGGCGACCTTGGACCTCGTTGAAAGCGAGCTCTGCGCCAACGCGCGCGCGCAGGGTGAGAGGCTGCTCTCAGGGCTTCGCCGGCTCCAGGAGAAGCACCCCTCCATCGGCGACGTGCGCGGGGCGGGGCTCATGATCGGCGTCGAATTCGTCAAAGACCGCGCGAGCAAGGAGCCGGATCACGACCTGGTCGCCAAGCTGGAACTCGCCGCGTTCAAAAAAGGTCTCCTGCTTCTCTCCTGCGGCCAATCAGTCGTCCGCGTGGCGCCGCCGCTGGTGCTGACCGAGCACGACGTCGACGAGGGCTTGGCGATCATCGACGAGTGCCTGACGGAGTTGGGCCGCTGAAGCGCGCAACGGCGGGGAATCCGGCGGAAGGGGAGGGATTCGAACCCTCGAGGAGCTTGCACCCCTGCCAGTTTTCGAGACTGGTCGTTTCAACCGCTCACGCACCCTTCCATGAACGGAGCGGGCTCATGATAACTTTTCCCCCCGCCCCCTGACAACGGAGCGGCGGGCTAGTCGACCAGCGGCGAGGGCAGGATGTAGCGGGCCTTGGCCTGTCCCGCTTCCTGCAAGACGGGATCCGCCGGACGGCCCTTCTTGAGGA
>JAGWJU010000139.1 GCA_028865585.1 Elusimicrobiota bacterium
ATGTCATCATCATGGTCCTTCTCATCGACGAGCGGCCAGAAGAGGTGACCGACATGCAGCGCTCCATCAAGGGCGAGGTCGTGGCCTCCACTTTCGACGAGCCTGCCGACCGACACATCCAAGTCGCGGAGATGGTGCTGGAAAAGGCCAAGCGCAAAGTCGAGCTGGGCAAAGACGTGGTCATCCTGCTCGACTCGATTACGCGTCTTGCCCGCGCGTACAACACCATGGCGCCGTCGACCGGACGCGTGCTCTCCGGCGGCTTGGAGGCGACCTCTCTGCAGCGCCCGAAGCGCTTTTTGGGTGCTGCGCGCAATATCGAGGAAGGGGGATCGTTGACCATCATTGCGACCTCGCTGGTCGACACCGGCAGCCGCATGGACGAGGTCATCTTCGAGGAGTTCAAGGGCACGGGCAACAGCGAGGTCTACCTCGATCGCAAGCTGGCCGACCGCCGCATGTTCCCGGCCTTCGAGATCAACCGCTCCGGCACGCGCAAGGAGGAGCTGCTCTTGTCCGAGGACGAAATCAACAAGATGTGGATTCTGCGCAAGGTTCTGGCGCCGCTCTCTTCGGTCGAGGCCATGGATCTGCTGCGCGACAAGATCTTGAGCACCAAGTCCAACAAGGACTTCTTGAAGTCCATGGAGCTCTCGAACCTCTCGTGAGCGCCGCCGGTAAAATCAAGCGCGCGGCGAGGCGGGGCGTTCTTTCCGTCGCCGCGGCCTCGGCCGCGGCCGGCTTTAGGCCGAAGCTTCTGGGACTTAAGACCTGATCCGGCCTGGGCCATTTTTCTTGTCCCAGGCGGTCCGATAGGCCCAACGGGCCTAAGGCGCATTTCCCTATACTTCAAAAACAAACGCGGCTACGCGCGCGGCGCGTAGGAGCGCTGTTTTATACTCTCGAAAAAATGCGGATAAAGGAAATGACGATGAAAGAGAGCGTGCGCAAAGCGGTGGCCCTATTCTTGGCCGTTTTTATGGCGGCGCCGGCGCTGGCCTGGAGCGGAGAGGTCTCGGCGATTGACGCGGGATTTTCAAGCGTGACCTCGATGCGGGCCGCGCCGGTCTCCGGATCCGCGGGCATTGCGTCTCTTCCTGATTTTGAGTCCGGTTTTCGCGGATTGGCTCCCGCCGCGGGTCTTGGCGCTGGTCTTTCCTCTCCGTCGTCTACGGCATTGGCCCGCCCCGTTCGGGCGCAGGCCTCGGCCGCGATTTCCCCGATCGGACCCCTTGCTGTGCCGCTGGCTGAAGAGGCGGCGCCGGAGGCTTCTGCCGCCGCGGATGAGGCGGAAGTCAGCGAAGAAGCCCGGAGAATGCATCAAGAGTACGAGGATCGGGCCGAAGGCCGGATCAAGGAGCTCGAGCAGGAGGTTTCCAAGTTCAAGGCCGGGATTTTTGGCCTCAAACTTCTGAGCCGGCAGACCGACGGAGGCGTCCTCTACGTGATTGCCGTAACCGTCAATGGAACTCCCGAGCCGATTTCGGCGATCAAGAGCAAGATTGCCTCCGGCGAGATTCCAGAGGCGGAAAAGACCAATTTAGAGGCCGCCGAAAAAGCAAGCGAACGCTTTGGAAAGAAGCTTCAACTCATCTCCCAGGTCAACAAACAGGAGCACCGGCAGGTCCATCAGCGCATGGAGGCGATCGTGCGCGCGGCCGTGATGCATAAAATTGAAGAGCGGCTGACCGTCGGACGCGAACTCGAGGGTTGGGGCGTTCCCAACAAGATTTCCGTGGATCTGGGGGCGCCGACCGGGTTGCGTTACTCCAATCTTTACCGCATGAACGGCATGCCGACCGATTTGGGGGTGGCGCTGCATAAAATTCTCTCTCCACTGGTCGCGCGGGATCCCGCGGCGCTTTCCCGCATCACCCAGGGCCAGCTCCATGAGGCCATCCGCCTCTTGGCGGAGAGCCGCAAATACGTGATGGACCCGAGCTCGGAAGATTTCCAAAAGCTCAGGCGCATGGGCCTTATTTCCGAAGGCTACGCCTATCCCGAGTGGCGCGGCGCGTTCATGAACAAGGCCAAGGCGGCGCTCGAGGCCGAGCCCGAGGCCGGAGATCGGCCGTTCGGTTTGGGCGTGCGGCCTGAAAGCAAGCACCCCTCGGATGTTCTCCGGAATCTTCTCAAGCAGACCGTCGAACGCTACAACGCCGCCATCGGCGCGGGTGTCTCGCGGGATGAGATCTCCGGCCTGCGCGGCCTCATTGGGGCGCTGTCCGGCGCCACCGGGCTTCCCGTGGATTTAGGCGCCGGTCCGATGACCCCCGGCGTCCAGCACCGGCAACTTCTTCCCATTCTGGAGGAGCTGCAGAAAATCCAGGCCGAGGAAGAGGTCGTCAAGGCCGTCGTCCGCTCGTTCCCCCTGGGTGAAAGCCTTTACCGTCTCGGCGTGCACGGGCTCTGGGCCAAGGGGCTGACGGGCCGGGGCATCAAGGTCGCCGTCATCGACAACGGCGTGGACTTCGAGCACCCGGACTTGTCCGGGGTCAAGTCGCACAGCGAGAATCTTACGCGCGATCGCGGGTGGTTCACCAAGGGCGCGCACGGCACGCCGATGGCGGACATCATCCACGCCATCGCGCCGGACGCGGAAATCCAGTCTTATCAAGCGCTTTCGAACGCCCAGCTTCCGGGCGTGCGCCTGAGCGAGAATGAGACCTACGACGCCGTCCTTAAGGCCATGGATCGGGCCAAGGCGAACGGCGCCCAAATCATCAGCCTCAGCCTGGGTTTCCCCATGGGCTTAGCCAACGATCCGCTGACTCAAAAAGTCGCCGAGTTCGCAAAGGACGGCATTTTGGTCGTCGTCTCGGCGGGCAACGATGGCTTTGATATGCCCGGAAATTTCCAATTGAGGACTCCCGGAACGGCGCCCGACGCCATCACCGTGGGTGCGGCGGATTACCACGGCAACAAGGCGTACTTTTCCTCTGCGGGCCAGGCCATGAATCCCGATGACTATTCCCTCCAAGACAAACCGGACATCTACGCCTTCGGGGTCAACATCAAAGCTGCGGCGCGCCTGCCCAAGGAAGTTTATGCCCAGGAAGCGGTTCCTTATACCGACGTTTCCGGCACCTCCCCGGCCGCGCCCCACGTTGCCGGTCTTGCCGCGCTGATGGTCCAAGCCGCGCAAGGCAGTGGAGTCGAGACGGCCAACGCGCGAGCGGTTCCTGCAGCCAAGCAGGCGCTGCGCGCGGCGGCCCGCATGGTCGCCCGGCTTCCCGTGCTCGACAGCGCGGAAAAGGCCGTCGAGGCGTTCGTGCGTCTGATGTCCGGCGGCAGCCGCGCGTAGGCCGGCGGCGGCGATTAGAAGAGCTTAAGGCGGGGTTGCGCCGGGGGGAATCCTGAGGCGCGACAACGGGCTAGCGCGTTTTGCGGGTTGGACGTTCCGCGAGCCAGCGGGACAAGTTCGCGGCCTGGGACTCCTTGAAGCCGATGCCAAGCTCGATCCATTCGAGACTTTGATCCAGGGCCCGTTGGGCCATGTCCACGCGGTTTTCAGGGCGGGAGAAAAAGGAGCGGACGTCCTCAAGCCATTCCCGCCGCCACAAATTGGAAAGCTCCTCGACCACTCTCCGGCAGGCGTGATCGCCGATCTTGCGGCGGATGTCGGTCCAATGAGCCTTGATAAAGCCCCAGGCCTCGCCTTGAACTGCGGAGTTGCCCAGCAGGATGCCGATGGGCTTCCAGGCGTCCTGGCCGCGCACGTGTTCGCCTAAGGAGGCTTCAAGCAGGCGGCGCGCCAGCGTGGGATCCTGGAATTCGGCCAAGGCGCGGAGAAGATTGTCGCGCAGTTCCGGCGTCGCGGCCGATTGAAGGGCGGAAAAATACCGCTTGAAAAGCTCATGGCCGCCGGATCGGGCGCCTAAATTAAGAACGGGGCCTGCCAGGGCGGGATCAAGGCTCGCCGGGCGGCGCAGATAGCCGGAGACCCTGGCGTCGAGTTGGGAGAGGACTCCGGGCTCCCTGGCGACGGCGCCGAGCGCCCAGAGAACCGCCGCCCGGATGAGCCGCTTTTCGTCGCCCTCTCCTCGAGCCGGAGTCCAACCCAGGGTTTTCCAGCGCGCGGAAAAAATATCCGAAGCCATGGCCGCCAAGCGGAGCTTGTCCTCGGCGCCGGCCAGCCGGTCGTTCAAAACGCCCAAGTAGCCGGCGACATCCTCCGTCACCATGCGCGAGCCGTCGCGGCGCAGCAGAATGAGCGAGTCCAAAAAATTGGACAGGGGAAGCTGCCCCGCACGAGCTTGGGCCCACAGATCGCTTAAAAGTCCCGATCGTTCGCTGGGGGAAAGCGCGCGCAGGGCG
>JAGWJU010000140.1 GCA_028865585.1 Elusimicrobiota bacterium
GAACACGGAGAGGCCCTTGAAGCCGAAGGCGCGCTGAATCAGGAAAAAAATCACGCCCGTGCCCCAGTGGTGGTCGATGGCGTGGAAGGCGGGGTAGGTGTAGGAGTAGAGGTTGGTCTCGGGCACGGCCCAGGACTTGAGGATGATGGAGCCGATCATGAGGTGCCGGCCCAGGTCCGCGGTCGCGAAGTCTATTTTCTGGCACAGGAACATGCCGTAGAAAACCAGAAGGGCCAAAAGCGCCGCGGCTTGAAAAAAGAACGCCGGCCGGGGAACCGCAAAGGCGGGGAGCTTCGCCCCGCGCGCGTGCCCTGGCATGCCTCCATTATATCAACCCGCCCGCGGCCTTTGGTCCCGCCTGACGACAAAACCTCGCAGCCATACCAGTTCTACGCCGCGCCCGGCATCCCCCTTGACGCGCGGGCTTTGGCGCCGTATAATAAATGACCACGCAGTCATTTTTAACCCAGGAGACGCCCCATGACCGCAGCCGCCATCGAAGACGCAGCCAAAACCCGCAAGACCGAGCACGCCGTCGACAAGATCTTTCCCGCGCGCTGGTCGCCCCGCGCCCTTTCGGGCGAGGCCTTAAGCCGCGAGGAGCTCTTGTCGCTCTTTGAGGCCGCGCGCTGGGCGCCGTCTTCCTCCAATATCCAGCCCTGGCGCTTTGTCTACGCGACGCGCGAGAGCGCCGAGTGGGCCAAATTCGTGGGCTTGATGGTCGAGTTCAACCAAAGCTGGGCCAAGAACGCCGCGGCCCTGATTGTGGTCGTCTCGCAGCGCGAATCGGTCTACCAGGGCAAGACCGCGGTCTCGCGCACGCACGCCTTCGACACGGGCGCCGCGTGGGAGAATCTGGCGCTGCAGGCCTCGCTTAAAGGCTTGGTCGCCCACGGCATGGCGGGCTTCGATTACGCCCGGGCCAAAGCCGAGCTGGGCATTCCGGACAACTTCGACGTGCAGGCCATGATCGCGGTGGGCAAGCCCGGGCGCAAGGAGGATTTGCCCCCGGCCTTGCAGGAGCGCGAAGCCCCCTCCGACCGCAAACCCTTGGCGGAGCTGGCGTTCGAGGGCAAATTCAAGGCGTAGGCCCCATATATAAGGAGAGAGGCGGCCATGGACCAGGCAGCGCTTGACTCCTATTCCCGCGCCGTGACCGGGGCCGCGGCCAAGGCCTCGCCCGCGGTCTTAAACATCCACGCGCGCAAGGGCGGAAAGCCGGCGGGCTCGGGCTCGGGTTTTTTGTTCACCGCGGACGGCCACGCGATCACCAACAGCCACGTGGTGCACGGATCGGACGGCTTGGACGCCGTCTTGCCCGAGGGCCAGAGCCTGACGGCCGAGCTCGTCGGCGAGGACCCCGGCACGGACCTGGCCCTGCTGCGCGTGCAGGGCGCGGGCCTGCCTTCCTTGTCGCTGGGCGATTCCCGCGGCCTAAAGCCCGGGCAGTTGGTCGTCGCCATCGGCAATCCCTACGGTTTCCAGACCACGGTCACGGCCGGGGTGGTCAGCGCCTTGGGGCGGAGCCTGCGCTCGCAGTCGGGGCGGCTCATCGACGACGTCATCCAGACGGACGCGGCCTTAAACCCCGGCAACTCGGGCGGGCCGCTGTTGGACGCGATCGGCCGCGCCGTGGGCGTCAACACCGCGGTCATTTTGCCCGCGCAAGGCCTGTGCTTCGCCGTGCCCATCGACACGGCCAAGTTCGTGGCGCGCGAGCTTCTAAAGAAAGGCCGCATCCGCCGGGGCTATCTGGGCGTGGCCGGGCAAAACGTGGCGCTTTCCCCCCGCGCCAAGTCCCTGCGCGGGGTCTCGCAAGACGGCGGCATCCTGGTCGTGGGCGTCGAGCCGGGAAGCCCGGCCGCGGAGGCGGCGCTCTCCGAGGGCGACGTGATTACGGGCTTCAACGGCCAGACCGTGCGCGGCACGGACGACCTGCACCGGCTTTTGAGCGAGGAAAGCATCGGCGCCAAGGGCTACCTCACCATCATCCGCGGCCGCGTGCTGATGAACGCGACGGTGACGCCCAAGGAAGACAAGCCCGCGTGAGCCCCCAGCCCGCCGCGCTGCCCGCGGCATTCGTCACCGACCCGGGGCCGCTGCCGGCCTTCATGGACGACGACTACGCCTTCGCCTTGGCCGAACTGGGCAAGATTTTGCCGCGCCCCAAGGCCGTCGTGGTCATGTCCGGGCATTGGCTTTCGCGCGAAACCCTGGGCGTGAGCGCGTCCGCGGCGCCCGGCATCGTGCACGACTATTCCGGTTTTCCCAGAGAGTTCTACGACTTCGACTACCCCTGCCCGGGCAGCCCGGAGCTGGCCGCGGACGTGGCGCGGCGGCTCTCGCAGGCGGGCGTTGCCGCGCGCGAGGACGCCAAGCGCCCGCTGGATCACGGCGCGTGGGCGCCCCTTTCGCGCGTCTACCCCAAGGCCGATGTGCCCGTGGTGCAGCTCTCCGTGCCGGCCGGAGAGGACCCGCGCAAAATCATGGGCGTGGGCCTGGCCTTGGCGCCGCTGCGGCAAGAAGGCGTGCTGCTCCTGGCTTCGGGCGCTTTGGTGCACAACCTTCGCCTCCTGCGCCTGGGCGACGACGCCGCGCCCGAGGACGCCTGGGCCAAGGCCTTCGACGCCTGGGTTTTGGAGCGCTTAGACGCCGGCAAAATCGGCGAGCTTTGCGACTACCGGCGCCTGGCGCCCGAGGCGGCCAAAGCCGCGCCCACGCCCGAGCACTTCGACCCGCTCTTCTTCGCCCTGGGCGCGGCCGAGGGCGCCCGGCCCCGCCACCTGCACCGCAGCGTGCGCTACGGCTCGGGCCTGCGCCGCATCTTCGCCTTCGGGGCCTAGGGCTGGCCCGCCGCGCGAACGCGTGGTATAATTAGGTGATTGCGGGATGGTGAAACGGTATCACGGCAGACTCTGAATCTGCTTTTCTAGGTTCGAATCCTAGTCCCGCAGCCAAATTTGACGCTCGTCAAAACTGATCTTCTCCCCGTCGATCCGCCAGCCGAGATCGGGCAGGGGACGCAAGGTCAGTTTTATTTTGCTCTGGTCCTGGGCGTAGCCGACTTCCTGGATGAGAAGGGCCAGCAACTCCCTCTGGTGCTGCGGCGTTAAGCGGCCGAAGACCTTCGAGAAGTTCTCCAGGTTGCGGCGGATGACTTCCGCGTCGATTTCGCGGTTTTCAAGGTCTTGGATTTGGTGCTCAAGCTCGGTGGTCTTGACCTCAAGGGCATCCTTCCTTCCTTGCAGCTCGGCGACCTTGTCCAGGAGCGCGCGGTAGGCGGGGTTCTCCTTGCCGCGGTCGGCGATGGTGTCCACGACGTTCCTTAGATCGGCCTCGATCTTGCCGATCTGGGCGATGACCTGGACTTTTTCCTGGCGTTTGGATGGAAGCTCCGAATTGCTCTTTTCCTTGGCTCGCGCCACGATCCGGTCCACCAGTTCCCTGCTGCGGCCTAGAAATGCGAGGCGGTCGAGCACGATTTTTTCCAGCTCGCGGGCGGGGACGCTCTTAGTCGGGCACGCTGTCTTGTCCATCTTATTGACCGAGAGACACTTGTAGTAGAAATACTTGTGGCCCTTGGAATGGGCGAAGTTCGGAATCATTTGGTAGCCGCACGCCGAACAGCGCACCAAGCCGCGCAGAAGGAAGTTGTGCTTGTTCTGGTTGGGCGACTTGTTTTTCTCGCCGTTGCTCGAAAGCTGCTTTTGCACGCGGCTGAAGATGTCCGAGTCGAGAATCGGCTTGTGCTCGCCTTCATTGACCTCGCCCTTATGTCTGATCTTGCCGAGATAGACCGGATTGCGAAGGACATAATCGAGATTGGCTTTATTAAAGCGCCTGCCGCCGCGCCGGTTGCCGACGCGCGTGTCCCACTGCTTCATCCGCAAGCCCTGCTTGTTCAACTCCCGCGCGGTCTGGCTCAACGATTTTATCCTGAGATAAGTTTCAAACAGAACGCGGACTTGCTTCGCCTCCAACGGATTGATGAACAGCTTTTTCGTTTCCTTATCGACATTGTAGCCAAGGACGGGATGCCCACCCGGCCATTTGCCTTTTTTCGCCATGGCCGCGCGCTTGTCGCGGGTGCGTTCGCTGATAAGCTCCCGCTCGAACTGCGCAAAATCCATGAGGATCGAGCGCATCAGCCGTCCCACCGAGGAGCCCGTGTCGATGGGCTGGGTGACCGAGACGTAGGCGATCCCGTGCTTGTCGAATATGTCGAGGATGTGCAGAAAGTCCCTGGTGTTGCGGCT
>JAGWJU010000141.1 GCA_028865585.1 Elusimicrobiota bacterium
ATCGTCCGCGGCGTGGATGACTTTGGCCAAGTTGGCATTGTCCACGATGCAGGGCGGGACGGCCGGAATAACCGGCGCGGGCGGGGGCGGCGGGGGCGGCTTCATTTCTTGGTAGCCGAAATAGCTGGCAATGACCAAAGCGATGACGAGGAGGGCGTATTTCATATTAGTTTGGTTTTTTCATCCAGCGGGACACATCAATCTTTCGACGGGCGATTCTCAATCCTCCATTGCGGATTTCAACGGACAAGATTTCGGGCGGCCGCAACCGCGTCCACGGGCCCGCGTCCAAGTTCTCGCTGCCGATGACGATTTTGCCGTTTCGTCGAGTGAAGCTCATAACGTACCAAGGCTGCGATGGATTGCAGGCGCGCCGACGGCTCGACTTGGAGGAGTGGCACAAAACATGGACGCCGCGGGCGTTGGCCGCGACGGCGTTGAGGCTCGTGTAAGGCGCGGTTTTCCCCGGATGGTTCCGCCTGCACTTGGCCCAAAGCCGCCAATTCTCTGCGATGCAGGCCTCGAAGGCCGCTGCGGGACCGCCGGTTTTTTTGAGGAATTTCATGAACTGCCAGAAATAAATCTCGCTGTCGTTCTGGGAGCGGACATTGCGGGCCAGCGGTCCGAGAGCTCGAGCGACTTCGTCGGGAATCTGCAGGGTCCCATTATGGGCGAAAATCCAGCGGCCGTCCGTGTAGGGCTGGGTGTTGGCCTTGCTCACGAGTTTTTTGACGGCAATTCCCCTGGGGTTGGAGGCGGCGCGGATGTGCCCGACGACGATCCGGGACCGCGCGCGTCCGGCCGCGGCCGCGAACGCGGTTTTTTGCTTGTAGACGGGCAGGGGGCTCTTTCCGATCACGGCCCGCTCCGAGGCGTTAAAATGCCCGATGCCCCAGCCGTCTTTCTGGAGGTTCTTGGGATTGGCCCGGGCTTGTTTGAACAGCGAGCGCTCCGATGCCAGCAGGTGCTCGGCGGCGGGAGCGGGAACGGGTGAAACTTGAGCAAAAAGCCGACACATAGGGCCAAAAAATTAGAACAAATCAAAACCCGGGGTTCAAGGCGCCCGGCGCCTAAAACGCGGCTTCACGGAGAGAGGCCATGGCCTTGGCCCCTTGCCGTCTTAGAGCGCTCCGCGAGAATCCTCCCATGCTGCGCAACAGTCCGTCCCCCTGAAGATAGTATACCGCCCGGCCGGCGGAAGTCTTGAGAGCCGTGTCGATGCGCCATGACGCTTCCAGCGTCATTCCCGCGATCGGATTTTTGGAGGTCCCTACGTTGATGATCCCGGAGTCGGGAATGTTGGCGGCAAGCGAGAACTTGTACCCCCAATCGACGTTGACTTTCAGCGGTTCGATGGTTGCCTCGGTCAGGTAGCGCCCCATCCCATTATAGTTGCCGCCGTAGCTGCGCAGAACTTCGTAAGTGACATCGATGACGCGCGCCCCGTAAAGGTTGTTGGCCGTAAGGCGGTAAACGTTCCCGGCCGGAGCGTGCCAGCCCTGCAAGTCGCTCCATTGGGAGAGGTCCTTGGGCAGGGCCGAGGCGTATTGGGTGGTGATGTCCACCACGGGCTTGTTCTTCTCGATGATGCTCCAAATCTTTAGCCCCAGGTTTATGATGTCCGAAAGCTCGGGAATGGCGTCCGATGACAATATCTTCGGCGCCGGAATCCGGACGCCGGCCGGAACATTTCGGGCGATCTCCTTGATTTTAACGGAACGCTGGTCTAGCGTGAAGCGTCCCGGATCTTTTCGCGCCTGCGCGGCTTCCTCCCGTGAGAACCCGCCCGCATTCATGGCGGCCCGGACGGACGCGGAGGGCAGCGCGACTCCGGCGAAAATCAAGAGAAGGGCGGGAGCGAACTTCAGGTATCTGTTCATTCAGGCACTATACAAAAAAGGCCGAGAAATTGTCATGCTGCTGCTTCTCTCCCCAACCCTGCCTTGATTTGGGTTTTCCCGCAATCTATACTAATCCTTGCATGCCCGAGGAACGGATTTTCGAATTCAAACCGGCGCGGATCAGCGAGCGCTTCTTGGCCTACATCCTGGACTTAATTCCTTTTCTGGCGGGCTATGCGTTCTGCGTCCATCGGTTCCGGACTCTTCCCCATGGCCCGGGCTTAGGCTCGCGTTTGACGCTCTGGTTCCTGGCGGCCTATTTCCTCTACGAGTTCGTCGGAAATCTTTTCGGGGCGACTCTCGGCAAGCGGCTTATGGGCGTGCGCGTTATCGGAACCGACGGGCGTTCCCTGGGTTTGTTCCGCAGCCTGCTGAGGGCCGCGGGTTATTTTATCAGCACCCCCTTCTTCAACCTGGGTTTCGTCGTCGCCCTATTCCATCCGGAGTCCCGCGCGCTCCATGATTTGCTTGCAGGGACGACGGTCGTGGAACTTAGGCCTAAAACTTCAGCTCGGGCGGCCATGGTTTTCATGGCTGCCTTGGCTCTCGTTTCTTTGATCTATGGAGGCGCTCTTTACCTTCCTTCGGTGGAGCCGAATCCTGCCGATGTCGCGGCCATACGGCAGGCGAAAGAAGCCCTTTCTGTCCTGGGCCGAATCGAGGAGTCCTACAAGGCGAGCCACGGCGCCTATACGGCGTCGCTTATGGACTTGGCCCGCGCCAGTGGAAACGTCGCAACGTTCAGGGATTCCCTGCTCAGGATGTTCAAGGCCGACGACTTTGTCATTGAGGCGGACGCGGATCACTATCGCATCCAGGCGAGGCTCAAGGAATCTTGGGCCAAGCCCGTCGTAATCGAGGGGCCGGCCGCTTCGGCTTCGCGCTAGCCCTGCGTTTGGGCGCGCCTGCGCGCCTGCTCCAGCTTTTCGACAGTCCCAACGTCCTGCCAATAGGCGTCGTCGCATCTGAAGCCATTGAGATCGCCCCCCTCCGCCGCGATGCGGACGTAGGCGTCGCTTAAGGAAAAGGCTCCGGTTTCCGTCATCCGCTCCAACAATTCGGGGGAAACCACCGAAATGCCGCAGAATGCCAAGGCCGCTGAGGCGCTGCTTGCAGGTCCCCCTACCGGATTTCGCGCGCGGCCACGCAGCCGTCCATCGGGGCCGAAGAGAAGCCGCCGGGGGCTTTCCCGGTTCTGGACCGCGAGCGTGGCCATGGCGCTGCTTCGCAGGTGGCTTTGATAAAGCGCTCCTAGATCGATGTCGCTTACAACATCGACGTTGTGGATAAAAAACGGCCGTCCGTCCGCGATGAGCGGCGCGGCTTTCTTGAGCCCGCCGCCGGTATTGAGCAGCGTAGGCTCGCGCGATATCCGGATGTCAAAGCCGAAGTTCGCGCGCTCGCGGAGGAAGCGTTCAATGTCATCCGCCTTGTGAAAGACGTTAACCGCGAAGCCGTCGGCGCCGGCGTCGGCGAGCCGGCGCAGGACGATTTCCAGAAGCGTCTTGTCTCCGATTGTGACCAGGGCTTTGGGCGTTTTTTGAGTCAATGGAGCCAGACGGGTCCCCAGTCCCGCGGCAAGAATCACGGCTTTCATGATTGGAATATCCGCGCTACGCCTCACCGCGATGGGAGATCTCCACGGCGACGTCCTTGCGCCTGCGCAGAAACTCGGCCACGGTCTCGGCGCAATAAACCGAGCGGTGGCGGCCTCCGGTGCAGCCGAAGGCGACGAACAAGTCCGTGAAGTTGCGGCTTTTATAGTTGTCGACGGCTCCGCTTAGGAGCGCCTCGGCGTGGGAAAGGAACTTTCGCACGGCCGGCTCTTTTTTAAGGAAAGCGGCGACGGGGGCGTCTTGCCCCGTCATCTTGGCATAGCGCGGAAGCCGGCCCGGGTTGGGCAGCGCGCGGCAGTCGAAAACGAAGCCGCCGCCGTGGCCGTGCTCATCCGCCGGCACGCCGTTGCGATAAGAAAAGCTTTGGATGCGGACCGTCAGGCCCAGGCGGGCCTCGCCGAACTGCCTCAGCCGCGAGGAGGCGACGAGCGTTTTGAAGACATTGAGCAGCTCCGGGCAGTCGACCGGCAGCACCGTCGTGCGCAGGAGGCGCTCGATGTTGCGGATGGCGTAGGGAATGCTCTGCAGGAAGTGGGGCTTTCTCTGGTGGAAGCCGCGCAGGCCGTAGGCGCCCATGGCTTGCATGATGCGGATGTAGACGTAGCCGGGGTAATAGCGCAGGAAGCTCTCTTCGCCGATGCGGGCCGTTTTGCGGATTTCGCTCACGTAGCGCCGCAGGAGTTCGTCCCGCACCTCGTGCGGCAGATCGGCTTTAGCGTCGTAGAGAAGCGAGGC
>JAGWJU010000142.1 GCA_028865585.1 Elusimicrobiota bacterium
GCTCACCGCGGTCATCGGCTACTCGGAACTACTCCTGCACGATTTGGAAGATCGAAAGTCGGATCCAGATCAGCAACAGGCCCTGGAAGCCATCTCCATCCAAGGGCGCAAGCTGGCCGAACTCGTCGAGCGCCTGGTGCGCTACGTGACCTTGGAAGCGCCCGAGGGAGCGCCGCGGTCGAGCGCGCCCTGCTCGCTCGACAAGGCCGTCGGCGACGCATTGCGCGAACTATCCGAAAGAATTTCCCCCGCGGTCCGCATCGACTATCAGGCACCAACGCGCGACGCCTTGATTCGCGGGAACCGGGATCAAATTGTTGAGGCGGTCAAAAACCTGGTGGACAACGCGGTCAAATTCAACGGCAAACCGGAAAAGCGCATTCAAATCAGCGTCTCGCAAGACGCCGGATGGGCGACGCTCGTCATCTCGGATGACGGGCCCGGAATCCCTCCCGAGGACCGAGAAAAGATATTCAGCCAATTCCATCAAGTCGAGGCGTCTTTTACCGGGCAGGTGGATGGATGGGGCCTCGGGCTACCCTTCGTCAAAAAAGTCGCCGAAATCCACGGAGGGCGCGTGGAACTCGATTCCAGCCTCGGCCGCGGCACAATCGTCCGCTTAATCTTTCCCGTTACTGAGGAGACACAGAAACCATGAAATTACTGGAGCTGCCCCGAGCCAATGATTTCGCCGGGCTCCTGTCCGGCCCGGATTACGGGGAATTTTTCCTGGAGGCAACGGACAATCTTTCCGTTCTTTTCGAGGACTCTAAGGTCGAGGCCGTCGGCCAGGGCTCCGACGCCGGCATGTCCCTGCGTTTTCTTAAGCGCGAAGGCGGCGGCGTCCAGACCCTGATGTCGAGCGCGAAAGGCACCGACGCCGCGACGGCGGCGCGCTTGCGCAAAAACCTTCTTGACGGGGAGGCGCCGGGGCGTCCCGTCTCCTTCGATTCTTGGTCGTTTTTCCGGCCGCCCATCCGCGTCGCACCCGATGAAAAGTCCCTCGATGAAAAAATAGCGCTCCTGCGCTCGCTCGACGCCATGATTCGCTCAGAGTTCCCGCATATCCGCCAAGTGAGCCTCAGCTACGGCGAAGGGCGCCGGCAACTGGCCATTCTTAATTCCGATGGGCAGTGCCGCTTCCAGGAGCGGACGGCCGTCATCTTTTCCGCCGCGATCATCGTGGAGAAAGACGGCGTGCTGCAGACGGGCCGCGAGGTCGCCGGCGCGCTTAAGGGCTACGAGATCCTGGAGGATCAGGATCCCCGCACGCTCGCGCGTCTGGCCGCGCGGCGGGCGCTGGCCAAGCTGGAAGCGCCCAAAGCCAAGGCCGGAGAAATGCCCGTCATCCTGGCCAGCTCCGCCGGCGGGACATTCATCCACGAAGCCATCGGGCATTCCCTGGAGGCGGACCATGTCCAGGAAGGAAGCTCTCCCGCCTATAAAGGCAAGATCGGCACGGTCATCGCTCCGGAAGGCCTGTCCGTCATCGATGATCCCACGGTCCCTTTCGCGCGGGGAAGCTTCGGATTCGACGACGAGGGCGTCGCGGCCGCGCCGACCGTCTTGGTCAAGAACGGCGTGCTCCAGGGCTACCTGCACAGCCGCGCGACGGCCATGGAAGAAGGCCTGGCCTCCAACGGCCACGGCCGCCGCGAGTCCTACGCCGCGGCGCCAATTCCCCGCATGTCGAACCTCTACATTGCGCCGGGCAAGGACAATCCCGCGCAAATCGTGAAGGGCCTCAAGTCCGGCCTTCTGGTCACCCGCATGGGCGGCGGCGAGGTCAATACCGCGACCGGCGACTTCGTCTTCGAAGTGGACGAGGGATACCGGATCGAAAACGGAATCAAGAAACACCTCGTCAGAGACGCCAATCTTTTAGGAGTGGGGCCCGAGACGCTGGGCTCCATCGACAAAATCGGCTGGGACATCGGCTGGGGCATAGGAACCTGCGGAAAAAACGGCCAAGGAGTCCCGGTCTCGGACGCCCAGCCGACCATTCGCATCCCGAAGCTGCTGGTCGGGGGCGCCCATGAATAAGACGGCCGCCGCCCTCTCCTTCGCGGCGCTCCCTGTTTTGTATTCCTGCGCCGCGTGGCGCGGGCGACCACGGCTCTCCGCCCAGCCACTCGCCGCCACGGCCCGATGGCAGGGCTCCTTTTGCCCGGTTGCCAAGCCCGAGGAAGAACTCGTCACGAACGCCGACGCGTGGTCGGCTCTTTGGCGCAAAATCGGCCAGCCCGCCCCCCATGCGGACATGTCGCGGAACTTCGCGGCCGCAGTCTTTCTTGGAACACGCCCGACCGGCGGATACGGCATCGTCTTCCTGCCGCCGTCCGTCGAACAGGGAGCGCTCGTCATCTCCTATAGCGTGAAAAAGCCCTCGGGCATGACGTTTGAAGCGCTAACCCAGCCTTACGCCGTGGAGCTCTATCCCAAAACTGAACTGCCCGTCCGCCTGGAAGCCGCGGCCGCCGAAAAAACCGGAGCGCCCCGATGACGCGCGCGGCCGTCTTGATGGCTCTGGCCTGCGGCTTGGCCGGTACGGCTTTTGCGCAGAACGGCTCTCAAGGGCAGGACTCCTCATCCAATGCCTGGAATTTAAACTCCACGCACAAGGCCGTCGTCGACAAGACGAAGGGCATTTATAAAGACGGCAAAACCGCCTCAGGAATTAACGGCGGCATGCGCCCAGAGGAGCAGGCGGAGATCCTGAGCACTATGTTCGAAGGCCAAAACACCGACATTCGAAAAATCATCACGCCTCAAGCCTCGGGCTCGAAAGCCGCATCCGCTTCCGGTCCCGCGGCCGCCGGGTATCTGGATCGCCTGAGCCTCTCCAACCTCACGGGGTACTCGCCGGAAATCCAGGCCCTGCAGAGCCGCCTCAACGCCCAGGCCTCCGGCATTCCAGGCGCGCCGAGCCTCAAGGAGACGGGAAAGCTCGACTATGAAACGCTGAGCTATCCGCGCTACGTCTTCCGTTACGATTTGTCGCAAATGGAAACCCGCCTCAACGCGGAACGAGTCGCCGCGGGAGGCGCGCCGTCCGCTTCCGCGTCCGTCACGAAGCGGGCGCAAGTCCTGGCGCATGCCGAATCGGCCGTCGCCTCTTTTGAACAGGCCGCAAAAGCGGCTCAGCGCCCCCGCGGAATCACCGTTTCACTGCTGCGTTCGCTTAGCGCCAAGCAGAAAGAGGCCTCCCGGTGGATTTCCGAAGCGGCCTTGCTGCAGGAGAAGTCCCGCGCAATGGAACGGCAAGGCGCTTTCAGCCCGGCCCTCCACGCGCTCATTTTATCGGCCCCCGCGGATGACGGCCTCAAAAGCGCCTACATCGAGCGCGGGAACAGCTTTCTTTCCGCATTGAGGCAAATCGCGTCGGAAGACGGACGGGCGGCGCAGCTGCTTGAATCAAAGTCCTGGGAAGCGTCCCTGCCTTCCGTAGCGAAAATAGAATCGAGCAACGCCGCCATGAACGCAAGCCTCTCCCGCTACCTTCCGGATTACGTCAG
This sequence comes from Elusimicrobiota bacterium, assembly GCA_028865585.1. GTDB lineage: Bacteria > Elusimicrobiota > Elusimicrobia > UBA1565 > UBA9628 > JAGWJU01. The sequence continues at coordinate 3,516 of JAGWJU010000142.1, forward strand.
GACCCCTTATCTTCTGGATTCCGTTTCCAGACAAAGCTCCCCACCCGGACTTTGGAACAAAATTTCGGCGTGGTTTTTTCCCTCCGGTTCGCAGGCTCAGAGCGCCTCCCGTCAGCGAGCGGACCAATTGCTCCAGGCCTTTAAGGATATCGCCGCCGGAAACTTTGAGGCGGCCCACGCCGTTTTGACGGCTGCGGCGGCGCCTTCGGAACCTTAGCGCCCGATTTGCGACACGGCCCGAGCCGCGGCCGACCGGACCTCCACCGCAGGGTCCCCATTCTTCAGCCGGACGAGAAGCGGCAGCAGCCTGCGGCGCGCAGCCATGACCGGGTGGGTCGCGACCGAAAGATAGGAGACGGCCGCCAGACGCACGCGATCGTCCGGATCGGAAAGCGCTTGGCGCAGGAGGAGAAACGCCCGCGGATCCCAACTGTGGGCGGCGGCCAGGGCCGAGCCCTCTCTCTGCGGCCGGCTTCCCGATTTAAGAAGGCGCGAAATTTCCCCGATTGCCGCGCCGCCCATCTTCCCCAAAGCGAACGCGGCCGCGATGCGGATTCCCGCGCGCCTGGACGTCAAGAAGCGGGAAATTTCCGCCGCATCGAGGGCGCGTCCCATGCCTCCCAGCGCCAACAGCGCCGCGGCGCGCACATTCGGACTGGAGTCCCGCAGAGCGCGCAAAAGCGCGCGGCGGCTGCGGCCCTCCCGGACGAGCGCGGCATCAAT
>JAGWJU010000143.1 GCA_028865585.1 Elusimicrobiota bacterium
GGTTTTTGTAAAAGTGCGTGAAGGTGAAGCCATCGACGAGGTGCTGCGGCGCTTCAAACGCGAGTGCGAGCGAAACGGCATTCTGCGCGAGATTAAGCGGCGCGAGCGCTACATCCCTTCGAGCTTGAAGCGCAAGATGAAAGCGGCAGAGGCGATGCGCAAGCGGCGCCGCTCGATGAGGCGCCGGCGGCGGGTTTAAGGCTCTTGCCTTTACCGGCCTCCATGGGACTCATTCCTCCGGAGATTCTCGAGAATATCCGTTCTCGAGTCGACATCGCGGAGGTCGTGGCTCAGTACGTTCCTGATCTGCGCCTTTCCGGGCGCAGTTCCAAGGGGCGTTGCCCGTTTCATCAGGAGAAGACGCCGTCGTTCCACGTCAACGCGGAGAGGCAGACGTTCCACTGCTTCGGTTGCGGCGCAGGGGGCGACGTCTTCGCCTTTCTGATGAAAATTGAGAACCTGGGTTTCTCGGAGGCGGTTGAGCGCCTGGCTGAGCGCGCGGGTGTGCCGGTGTCCTGGACGGGGGAGTCTTCCGGCGCGGGTTCGCAAGAGCGGCGGGCGCTTTTAGAGGCGCTCGCGTTCGCTGCGGACTTTTACCGCGACTGCCTGCTCAAATCGCCGCGCGCGGAACCCGCCAGGAAGTATCTGGGCTCGCGCAAGATTTCGGAGCAAGCCTCCGAATCTTTCCGGTTGGGCTACGCGCCGGGCGGCAGCGAGTTTTGGGCGGCGGCGGAGAAAAAGGGCCTCGCCCGCGAAATTTTGGCCAAAGCCGGACTCATCGCGGTCAAGGAGGGGAGGCCGCGCGATTATTTTTTTGATCGGGTGGTTTTCCCGATCCGCGACGCTAAAGGCGCGGTAGTGGGTTTTGGGGCCAGGACGATGGGTGACGGCGTGCCCAAGTATCTGAATTCGCCCGAGTCCCCGGTGTTCAGCAAAAGCCGGGTGCTTTACGGTTTGTGGGAGGGATTGGGCGCGGTTCGGAGAGTGCGCAAGGCAATTTTGATGGAGGGCTACATGGACGTCATCGCGGCGCACCAGCACGGCTTTCCCATCGCCTGCGCGCCTCTGGGAACGGCTTTGACCCCGGATCAGGCCGCCTTGCTCAAGCGCTACGCGCCAAGCGTGGCCGTGGTCTTCGACTCGGACAAGGCCGGCGAAGCCGCGGCGGTCCGCGGCTCGGCCGTGCTTTTGTCCGCCGGGCTTTCCGTCAGGGCCGCGGCGGTGCCCAGCGGCAAGGACCCCGATGAGTTTTTGCACGAGTTCGGCGGCAAGGCTTTTAAAGACGACTGCCTGGCCAAGTCGGAGAGTCCGGATCAGTTCCTGACGCGCAGGCTTTTGGCTTCGGCGCCTCAACCTCTGACGCCGGAGGCGAAGTCCTCGATAGGGAAGGAGGTCCTGGCGCTGATCGCGAAGGTTCCGGACGAGATTTTGAAGAGCGAATGGACCAAGCGCCTAGCCAAGAGCCTCGATGTTTCCGAGGGCGCGCTGTCCCGGGAAATGGGCCGGTCGGCGGGGCATAAGGCGCACCGAATGCGGCCGGAGCCGGCGGCGGCCAATCCGGCCCCTGCCGCGATTTTTCCTACGGAGGACGCCCAGATTTTGCGGCTGGCTTTCGAGAATCCCGGCGCGGCGGCATCCATGGCGGTCGAGGACGATTTTCTTTCTCAAACCGGCCGGAAGATTTGGCAGGCATTTTTGGAAGTGAAAAGTGAACCCTCCTGGGATGCGCGCCTCTCCGTCGCGGAATCTTTAAGCGAAGCCGAGCGCTCCTGCGTGTCGAGGCTGCTTGTCGAGAGCGGAAAGAGCGCCGACTCCGAAAAGGCGCTGGAAGTCCTGTTGGCGCGGCGCCGGGCGCTCCGGCGCTTGAGGGAGATTGAACCGCAAATTCGGGAAATGGGGGCCGGGAAACGCCCCAAGGACGCGGCTTTGCAGGACGAGTACCTGCGCCTTTGCTTGGCGACAAAAAGGCGGGGAAATTAAAGTTTACGCAAGATAACAAGAAAGGATAAGGATTCAGAATATGGCCATACCGGCGAGTCAGGCGATGCGAAATCTGGTCGATTTGGGAAAGGAGCACGGCTATCTGACGTTGGAGCAGATTAGCCGCTCCCTGTCCATGGCGAACATGAGCTCCGAGGAAGTCGACGATCTGATGTCCACCCTGGAGGATTTGGGCATCGAGGTCGTCGATCGGAAAAAGCCCGCGGCGGCCTCGTCCGGCCGCGAACGATTTTCCGAGGAATGGAGTTCGGTTTCCGACGTCTCCAATTCCATCCGGATGTACCTCTCCGAAATGGGGCGCGTTCCGCTCTTGAACCGCGAGGAAGAGGTGACGCTGGCGCGCAACGTGCGCGAAAGGGAAAAGGAACTGCGCTTCCTGGTCCTGGAGTCGCCGATTACCATGCGGGAAATCCGGAACTGGGAAACCCTCATCGAGCAGCAGGAAATGACGCCCAAGGAACTCATGCCGCGCGGCCGCAAGACCGCCTCCGAGCTTTCAGGCATGCGCCGGCGCATGAAGAGCGTGGCCCAATTCATCGCCAAAGCCGAGAAGTCGATGCAGCAGCTTCGTGAGAGGCTTAAAAACCCCAAGCTGTCTCCCGTCGCGCGCTTGAAGCTCAATAAGTCGATGGAGAAGATCAATAAGGCGGTCATCGCCAAGATCATCAGCCTTAACCTCAACCAGGAAAAAATCAAGCGTCTGACCAACCGCATCAAAAACTACGCGGCCAAGATTAGGCAGTGCCGTGAAGAGCTCCGGCGCTATGAAATCCGGTACGGCGCTTCCTACGAGGAGCTCGCCCGCTACTACGCCGCTGTCAAAAAGGGCCGCATGAAAGCCGATGCGTTTAGGACCAAGACCGGCTACGCGCCCTCGGCCGTGGAGGCCGCGCTGGAGAACATGCGGGGCATCGCCGAGCGGCTGGAGCATTTCCAGAACAACCTGCCCATTCCCTTGGATCGGTTTTTAGAGCTTGACGATAAAATCGTGGCCCTGGAAGAAACGATTCTAGGCGACAAGCTGAAGCTCATCAAGGCCAATTTGAGGCTGGTCGTCTCCATCGCCAAAAAGCACGTCAACTCGAATCTGGAGCTGTCGGATCTGATTCAGGAGGGCGGCCTCGGGCTCATGAAGGCGGTCGAGAAATTCGAGTACAAGAGGGGATTTAAGTTCTCCACCTACGCTACGTGGTGGATCCGCCAATCCATCAACCGCGCCATTGCGGATCAGGCGAGGACCATCCGCATTCCGGTGCACATGAAGGAGCTCATTTCCAAGCTCTCCAAGGTCACTCGGAAGTATCGCCAGGAGTATGGCCGCGACCCGATGGTCGATGAGTACAGCCGGTCGCTCCACATCTCCATGGACAAGGTCAAGAACGTGCTCAAGATCATGCAGGAGCCCGTGTCCTTGGCCACGCCGGTCGGAGAGGATGAGGATTCCTACCTCGAAGACTTTATCGAGGATAAAGGTGGGCAGGCTCCGTCCTATTCCGCGACCGATTATTTGCGGCGCAAGGAAGTCGAGAAGGTGCTCTCGACCCTGACCGACCGCGAGGCGAAAATCGTGAAGCTGCGCTTCGGGCTCGACTCCGGCTATCCGCGCACTCTGGAGGAAGTCGGGCGCCTGTTCCGCGTGACCCGCGAGCGCGTGCGCCAAATCGAGGCCAAGGCCATCCGCAAGCTTCGGCATCCGTCCCGCAGCAAGCCGTTGCGGGATTATCTCGACTAGCGGATAGCGGAGAGTTCTCTCCATGCCGGAGCAAAAGTCGTTCGGTGAGTGGGTTTTGTGGGCCGTGCTGCTGGTTTTGGCCTTTGCGGTGGGCGGGTTTCTCTCCAACAGGAAAAAGATCCATTGGTTGCACAACCCGTCCGCGCTCTTAAAAAGCGGCGGAGCTGCGGATTCCGGAGCGGATTCTCAGGATGCAACCATGCAAACGGACGTGCAGTCCATTCCCGCCATCCGCATCAAGGTCGGACGCCCGCATCATCGCTAGGGCTGGTTTGGCAGTTGAAGTTGAGCGGCGGATTACTGCTGCCCTAAACCGCCGGCGAGTTGCTTCGCGGTCTGGAACGCGGCCGGAACGCTCCGGTTAAGCCCTGCGGGCCCATATTGGGCTGAGGAGCCGGGACTTTTCTCCGGGGCGGCGTGCGCGACCATGGTCAAGCGCTTCGTCTTTTTACTTGCGGCTTTGGCGCTGGAGTCCGGCTGGCTGGGAGTGGAAAGTCCCGAGACG
>JAGWJU010000144.1 GCA_028865585.1 Elusimicrobiota bacterium
TGCCGCTCGAGCCCAGCGGACGCATGCTGGTCACCTTCAACGGCCCGGCGCGCACGTTCCACTACGACTCTTTTAAAAACGTGATGAACGGGAGCGTGTCCCCGGCGTCCTTCCGGGATAAAATCGTCTTCGTGGGCCTGACCGCGCCCGAGGCGGCGTCCTTCGGCGACACGCCGGTCGACGCGCGCATGCCCGCGGTGGAGGCCGACGCCAACGTGGTCGAGAACATCCTCGATCGGAAGTTCCTTTCGCGCCCGCCGTGGGCGGGCGCGCTTGAGTGGGCGCTCATGGCCGCGGCGGCGCTCTTCGTCGCGGGCGCGCTGCCGTTCTTGAACGTCATCTGGGGCGCGGTTTTTTGCCTCTGCGCGGTTTTCGCCCTGGCCGGCGCGGGCTCCTACTGGTTCGTCAACGGGCTGTGGATCAAAATTTCCTACGCCGCGGCGATTTTGGTCCTGGGCTTCCTGCTCGTCGCCCTGCGCCGGCTGCTGCTTTTGGGGCGCCACGAGCAGCCTTCGCAAGAGGATATCAACCGCCGGATGGGCCTGGCCCTGCGCCAGCACGGGCTTTTGGACGCCTCCTTCGAGCGCCTGCGCGCCTGCCGCCTGGGCCGCGAGGTCAAGGCCGGGCTTCTGGCCCTGGCCGCGGACTTCGAGGCCGCGGGGAGCTACGCCAAGGCCGCGGCCGTCTTCGAGCATTTGGGCGAGCGGGACTTGAAGTCTCGCGCCTCGGCCGCGAAGAAGATCGAGGAGCTGCGCTTGAAAGCCGCTTCGCCCGCGCCGGCGCGCGAGGAGCCGAGCCGGATTTCCGCAGAGGCGCGGAAGGAGGGGGATCTCTCGTCGGAGACCTTGGGCGGCTATGAAATCCGGGAGGAGCTCGGCCGCTGGGAGCACGGCGCCGTTTTTCGAGGCTGGGACGCCGCGGGCCGGGAGGCAGGCGGCGCCGGGCGCGAGGTTCGGATCAAGACCCTGGATCCGGGCGCGGGAGGCGAGCATCGGGGCAAAATCAAGGAGGCGCTCCTGAAGGACGTGGCCGCGGCCGCCTTGCTCGAGCATCCGGGCCTCTCGCGCGTCCTTTCGGCCGGCGAGGCGGACGGCGTCCTCTATGCCGCGTCGGAGGCTCCCGCGGGCTCCAATTTGTCCGCTTGGACGGGCAAAGACCGGCTGCTGCCGGTGGACAGGGCCGCGGAGTACGCCGCCCAGGCGGCGGACGCGCTCGAGTACGCGCACGAGCGCGGCGCGCTTCACCTCGATTTGAGCCCCGCCTGCCTCTGGGCGCAGGACAACGGCGTCCTGCGCGTCTCGGGGCTGGGGCTTTCGGCGTTTTCGAGCCCGCTTTTAGGCTGGAAGAGCGCGCCCGAGTCCGCATTTTACCTGAGCCCGGAGCTGGCCGCCGGCAAAAAGGCCGACGCCCGCGCGGACGTCTTCTCGCTGGCGGCCGTGCTCTTCGAGCTTTTGACCGGGGAAAAGCCCTTCGCGGGCCACGACGACGTCGGCACGCTGGTCTTCCGGATTGTCAACAAGCCGCATCCCGATCCGTCGTCCTTGAACCCCTTGGTTCCGCGGGAGCTCAAAGCCGTCCTCGATCGGGCGCTGGCCAAGGCCCCCGAGGCGCGCTACGAGCGGGCCGCGCTTCTGGCGGCGGACCTGCGCGCCTGCCTGGTGCGGATGCGGCCTCCGGGAACCGCGGGGCCCGCCGCGTGAGCGGCAGGAAAACCGCGGGCGCGCTGCGCCTGGATTTGGCCGGCGCCACCGATCGGGGCTTGGTGCGCGCGCAGAACGAGGATGCCTTCGCCTTCGACGCGGAGTTGAGGCTTCTGGTGGTGGCCGACGGCATGGGGGGCCACCGGGCCGGAGAGGTCGCCAGCGCCATGGCCGTCGGGGCCGTCGCGGAGGGGGCTAAAACCGCCGCGGTTTTTCCCGATGAGGAGCCCGCGGGCGCTTGCGGCCCCTCCGCGCGCGCGCGGGCGCTTGAGTCCCTCATCGCCGGAGCCAACGCGGAGATTCATCGGAAAAGCCTCAAGGAGCCGAGTTGCGCCGGCATGGGCACGACCGTGGCCGCGGCCTGGGTGGGCCGGCGCTCGGCCGCGCTGGCGCACGTGGGCGACAGCCGGATTTACCTGTGCCGCGGGAAAACGCTCTCGCGCCTGACGCGCGATCACACCTGGACGCAGGAGCGCGTGCGCGCGGGCGCGATGACCGAGGCGGAGGCGGCGTCCTCGGGCCTCTCCAACGTGCTGACCCGGGCCCTAGGCACGGAACCCGAGGTCAAGGCCGACCTTGCGGATGAGGATTTGCGCGCCGGGGACGTCCTGCTTCTGGCCACCGACGGCCTGACCAAGATGCTTAAAGACGAGGAGATCGCGGGAATCCTGGCCGCGGGCCAAGACGCCGCCGGCGCGGCGCAAAGCCTCGTCTTAGCCGCCAACGCCGCGGGCGGCGAGGACAACGTGACCGTCGTCGTGGCCCGCGCCCTCTAAAGGCGCCAGCCATTCCAGTCCACCGGGGGCGCTCGGGATTGGCCCTCGCTCGGGTTCCGGCCCTGCCGGATGTCTTAAGCAGGGCCTGCACACGCCCCGGCAGACTGGAATGGCCGGCAACGGCATGCAGCCGAGCCCGAACTCGAGCGAGCCTTCAAACGGCGAGCGTCCTCGACGAGGGGGGCGCCGCGCGCGACCCGTTTGATCTCTCCCGGCGCAAAGAGGTATAGTCTTAATACCGCTTCAACCAAGGCTTATATAGGGATCCCAATTTATGAGCGCCACGCAGACTCCTCCCTCGCAAAGCAAAACTCCTGAGAAGACCGCCGAGACCGTCGATTCGGTCACCATCCGTTTCGCCGGCGACTCCGGCGACGGCATCCAAGTGACCGGCATGCGCTTTACCACGGCCACCGCCCTGGCCGGCAACGATTTGTCCACCTTGCCCGACTACCCCGCGGAAATCCGCGCGCCCGCGGGCACGCTTCCGGGCGTGAGCGGCTTCCAAATTCACTTCAGCTCGCGGGAAGTCCTGACCCCCGGCGACGCGCCCGACGTGCTGGTCGCCATGAATCCGGCGGCGTTGAAAGCCAACGTCAAGGACTTGAAAAACGGCGGCATCTTGATCGCCAACAAGGACGCGTTTTCCGCCGGCAACCTCGCCAAGGTGGGCTACGCCAAGAGCCCGCTCGAAGACGGCTCGCTTTCCAGCTACCGCCTCATCCCGGTCGAGCTCTCGCGCCTGACGCAGAACGCCCTGGAAGGCATGAACCTCACCAAGGTCCACGCGGAGCGCTGCAAGAATTTCTTCGCCCTGGGCATGATGTATTGGCTCTACGATCGGCCGATGGAGCCGACCCTGAAGTGGATCGAGACCAAATTCAAGACGTCCCCCGAGATGGTCGAGGCCAACAAGAAAGCCTTGATGGCCGGCAACGCCTTCGCCGAGACCGCCGAAATTTTCAGCCACCACTACACGGTCAAGAAAGCCGTCATCGCGCCCGGGGTCTACCGCAACATCACCGGCAACGAGGCGACCGCTTTGGGAATGGTCGCGGCCTCGCAGCTCTCGGGCCTGGCCCTCTGGTACGGGAGCTACCCCATCACTCCGGCCTCGGACATCCTGCATGAGCTCTCCAAGCACAAGAATTTCGGCGTGATGACCTTCCAGGCCGAGGACGAAATCGCGGCCATCGGCTCCGCCATCGGCGCCGCTTTCGGCGGCAAGCTTGCCGCCACCGGCACCAGCGGCCCCGGCGTGGCCTTGAAGTCCGAAGCCATCGGCTTGGCCGTCATGACCGAGCTGCCCTTGGTCATCCTGGACATCCAGCGCGGCGGCCCCTCGACGGGCCTGCCGACCAAGACCGAACAGGCCGACCTCCTGCAGGTCATGTACGGCCGCAACGGCGAGTGCCCGGTGCCCGTCGTGGCGCCGGCGACGCCCGCCGAGTGCTTCACCATGGTCATCGAGGCCTGCCGCATCGCGGTCAAGTACATGACCCCGGTGTTTTTCCTCTCGGACGGCTACCTGGCCAACGGCTCCGAGCCCTGGCTTATTCCGGACGCGGCCAAGCTGCCGCGCTTCGCGCCCTCCGCCCTTCCGGCCAAGGAGAATTTCAAGCCCTACGAGCGCGACGCAAAAACGCTGGCGCGCCCCTGGGTCACCCCGGGCGCGGCCGGCTACGAGCACCGCATCGGCGGCCTGGAGAAGGCCGAGGGCACGGGCAACGTCAGCTACGATCCGGACAACCAC
>JAGWJU010000145.1 GCA_028865585.1 Elusimicrobiota bacterium
TTGCATTGCCCGCCCGGCCGGGCTATATTTACAAGGGCTTTCGCCCGTCGAACCTATGAGCTCAAAGCGCGGCGTCCGGCTCGGCCGGAGGGGGCAGATTTTAATTCCGGCGCTTTTCATCTTCCCGTCCCTGATGCTCTTCGTCTGGCTCATCTACGAGACGGCCAAGCTCTCGCAGGAGAAAATCCGGCACCAGTTCGCCATCGACGCCGCGGCCTTCGTCGAGATGACCAACTACTCGGACTTCCTGAACCGCTCGGCCTACGTCAACGGCGCGTTTCCCATGCGCATCTTCCAGGAGGTGTTCCAGGACCAGCCCGTGGACTGCGGCGGGCGAAGCGATTCGGTCTGCGGCGGCCCGGGGACCTCGTGTCCAGGGCCTTCACCTTGGTACGACGTTTTGTACCAGGAGGGCATTTTCCCGCGCAGCCTGCACGAGTCGGGAGGAAGCTCGTCCATGGATCCGACCTGCCATCCCACCGCTCAGGAGACCTCCGACTACAGCCACGACGAGGGCACTTGGGACATCGGCTACGGGGGCATCGGGACGGTTAAAAATAAAGTGTGGGATCCGGATATTCCCGGGCCGACGCCGGACGTAAATAGCGGCGGCAGCCCTCCGCCTCCTTGGAGCCAGGACACTCTGGTGCTTTTCCGCCTGCGCGCCGCAAGCTACTGGGACGTGCAGTACAGCGATTTTTCGACCATCTACGGCCTCTACACCCAGGTCTACCAGCTGTTGGGCTCTGTGGAGGGGGCTCAGTATTCCGTTCTGCAGCGGCTGGCCTCCAATCACGACTTCCTGGCCAAATCCTACTGGCTCAACGCCGGCGGGCCCGACGCGCTCAATGAATCCCAGCTCTTGAGCACCTCGTTCAATCAATACGCGGGTTCGTTCTTGAACGCCGTCCATTTCGAATGCGCGCCCAAGGTCGGCTATTGCGGAAACGCGTTCCAGCACGAGCTCATCGGCAGCATGCCCATGCCGGAATGCAGCAGCCCGCCGATGTCGATGCCCAGCAACGTTCCCAACTGCAACGGGCTCTTCCAGCTGGTGACCGTGGATCCGCAGGAGCTGGAGTCCATGGACGACCGCAACCCGCTGGGCCAGGCCGACGGCGGCGGCTGGCCGGTGACCGTGCACTGGCAGCCGCCCACCAACTATTTCAACGTGAACTTCGACCAAATCATGGGTCCCGGCCTTCCGGAGGTGCACTCGCGCATCGCCCTGTGGATGGGCATGACCGGCGGCGGCTCCGACTGCACGGGCGAGACCGACGGCTCGGCCAGCGTCTGGCCCTGCCCCACGCCGCATTTCCAGACGAGGGAATACCCGTGAGAGGGAAGGGAACGGAAGGGAACGGAAAGGAAAAGAAGGGAACGGAAAGGGCGCGCGCGTCGGCCTCGCTTTTTTCTGTTTTATTCCGTTCCTGTCCGTTCCATTCCGTTCCTTCCCCTTTCCTTGCGTTTGCGCGCGGCTACGAACGCGTTGAGAGCCGCGTCCAGCCGCCGCGCTCGTTCCACAAGCTCATTATAGGCCGCTGCCGGCAGGTAGCCCAGTTCATGGGCCAGGCTCGCCAGCGTCCGCAACTCGGCCAAGCTTCCCGACGCGATGGAAAGAAAATGGAGGAGTTCGCCGTCGCCCCGGCGGCCGGAGCCTTCCGCGATGTTGGCCGGAACGGAGACGGCTGCTCTGCGGATTTGAGAGGTTAGCCCATAGAGCTCATGATTGGGAAAATTCCGGCTGTACCGGTAGACATCGAGCGCCAAGGCGCGGCCCATGTCCAGAACCCGCAGCTTGCCGTGGATGCCCACCCCAAGCCTACGAACATGGCCCGCCGCCGGTTCCCTTTCGCTCCCTTCCGTTCCCTTCCGTTCCTGTCCGTTCCTCTCCGTTTCCGCCGTTCCCGCGGCCAGGCGACTTTGGAGACCGTGCTCCTGCTGCCCATTTTCATGTTCTTCCTCTTCGCCTTCGCCAAGATTTTCGCGCTCTTGATTCTCGTGCAGAAGATGGAAATCGCCTCCTACTACGCGGCCACGCGCTGGGAGCTGGAATCCCACCGCAACGCGGCTTACGTCAGCGACGACAATGTTTTGAAGGCCGACATCCGCAACGACGTGATGGACTATCTGGGCTTCAGCAACGGACAATTGAAGGGCTTCCTGAACCTGGCCTCGGCCAACTTGGACATCCTGCGCACCGAGGTGTGGCAGGAGGTGACGCTCACGGTCAAGACCGGCCCGGTCCTTCAGATCGGCTGGATGTACAAGTCGCCGGGACTGACCTTCAAGGTCATCAAATACGTGCCCAACCGCGACCGGCCCATCCAGTTCATCCTGCCGGGCTCCGGCAGCGCGCAGGGCGCGGCGCAAAGCGGCGGCCCCAACGGTGGCGGCTAGAGCGGGCGACGGCGCGCCAAACAATGGTATAGTTTTTCGAGGCAATAGCGAGGATTATGTTCTGGGCTAAACTGAGGCTTTTCTGGCAGCGCTACTGGCTCTGGGTCGTCGGCATCATCGGCGGCCTGGTGGCCTTCGTCCTGCCGCTGTGGTATCTGGCGGGCATGGAAGAAAGCGTGCGCCGCTACATCATCGGCATCAACGTCGCCTCCTTGCCCTGGGGGATTCTCCAGACCGTCATCTTCGTGGGGCTCTTGTACATCGTCGAGTACGGCGGCGGCTTCGCGCGCTTTAGGAAGTCCAAAGTCTCGGCCGAGAACGTGAAGGTGCGCTTCTCGGACGTCATGGGCTTGGACGAGGCCAAGCGGGAAGCCTGGGAGGTCGTGCAGCTCATCAAGGACCGCGCGGTCTTGAAGCGCGTGGGCGGCAAGATCATCCACGGCCTTTTGATGATCGGCCCGCCGGGCTGCGGCAAGACCATGCTGGCCAAGGCGATTGCCAGCGAGGCGGGCGTGCCTTTCTTGTCCACCTCGGGCTCCGAATTCGTGGAGATTTTCGTGGGCGTGGGCGCGTCGCGCGTCCGGAAGCTCTTCAAGCAGGCCCGGCAGTATTCCCAGGCCTACGGCGCCTGCATCATCTTCGTCGACGAAATCGAGGTGCTGGGCCGCCAGCGCGTGTTCCACGACGCTTTCGGCGGCTCCTCCGAGGGCAACCAGACCTTGAACCAGCTGCTCGTCGAGATGGACGGCCTCGCGGACACCCAGGCCAACATCGTGGTCATCGGCGCGATGAACGCGCAGAGAGACGTCCTCGACCCCGCGCTCCTGCGTCCCGGGCGCTTTGACCGCACGATTACCATCGGCCGCCCGAACCTGCAGGAGCGCCAGGAGATTTTCGAGTACTACGCCAAGCGCATCCGCATGGACCCTTCCGTCGATTTGGCGCGCCTGGCGCGCAAGTCGGTCTACAAGACCCCGGCCGAAATCGAGAACATCCTAAAGGAAGCCGCGGTCATCGCCACGCGAGAAAAGCGCGAGGCCGTTTCCTACAAGGACATCTCGGCCGCCATCGAGCGCATCGAGCTGGGCGTGGCGCACCGCCTGAACATGACCGCCAAAGAGCGGGAGATGACCGCGTTCCACGAGGGCGGGCACCTGGTCGTGCTCTACCTGACCCACCCGACCAACGATGTGTTCAAGGCCTCCATCATCCAGCGCGGCGGCACCCTGGGCGTGGTGCACTCGATTCCGCGCGAGGAGATGTACAGCTCCGACTCGCGCACGCTGAAGGCGCACATCAAGGTGGCGCTGGCGGGCTACGTCTCCGAGCGCCTCAAGTACGGCGTGACCACCGACGGCGTGTCCTCGGACTTCGCCAACGCCATGACCATCGCGCACGACATGATCTGGCGCCTGGGCATGGGCGAGAACGGTTTCGTGGGAGACTTCACCCGCATTCCGGCGGATCAGCTTTCGGACGATTTGAAGCAGAAGTTGAACGCCATGACCCAGAAGCTGCTGCAGGACTCCATGACCGAGGTCGAGCGCACCTTGAAAGCCGACTGGCCCATCGTGGAGCGTTTCGCGGCCGAGCTTCAAGCCCGCGACGAGCTTGATTACGATGAGATCGCGGCGATTTTCCAGGAATACGGCAAACCGCCCAAATCCCTGGCCCCCGTTTCAGCGGCGCTCCCATCTTCGCCCGCGTCCGCGGCGCCCCTTCCGGCGGCCTTGGATTCCTCCAAGCCCGATGTCGGTTAAAAGACGGTAATCAAAGTCCTTTTCTATTGACAAAGGCTTGGCCCGGGGCTAAACT
>JAGWJU010000146.1 GCA_028865585.1 Elusimicrobiota bacterium
GCACGCTCTCCATCATCGCGGACGCCGTGGACTACGTGCGCGCGCGGCAGAACCCTTCCTTTAACATCGACAAGGTTCCGATGGACGACGCCAAGACCTTCGAGCTCCTGCGCTCGGCCAAGGCCCTTGCGGTGTTCCAGCTAGACAGCCAGGGCATGCGCGACCTGCTCTTCCGCATGCAGCCCTCCGCGTTCAGCGACATCGTCTCCCTCATCGCCTTGTTCCGCCCGGGCCCCATGCAGTCGGGCATGCTCGACATGTTCGTCGAGCGCAAGCACGGTAAGAAAAAAGTCGCCTACGACCACGCGCTCATGGAGCCCATCCTCAAGGATACCTACGGCTGCATCGTGTTCCAAGAACAGGTCATGGAAATCTCCAAGACCCTCGCGGGATTCACGCCCGGGCAGGCCGACGGTCTGCGCAAGGCCATGGGCAAAAAAATCCCCGAAGAGCTGGAAAAGATGCGCGACACCTTCGTCAAAGGCGCCGCGGAACGGAAAATCTCCGGCAAGCTCGCCAACAAGATTTACGATCAGATGGTGCAGTTCGGCGGCTACGGCTTCAACAAGTCCCATTCCGCGGCTTACGGCGTCCTGGCCTATCAGACCGCGTACCTGAAGGCCAACTATCCGGTCGAGTTCATGACCGCGGTGCTCTCCTCGGAAATCGGCCACTCGGCCGTGGACGTCGAGGGCAAAGAAAACAAGATGGTGACCTATCTCGACGAAGCCAAGGGCATGGGCATCCCCATTTTGCCGCCGGACGTGCAAAAATCCGAGGCGCGTTTTTCCATCGAGGATTCGGGCGCTATCCGCTTCGGCTTGGTGGCCGTCAAGAACGTCGGCTCCGGCGCGGCGGAGTCCATCATCGCGGCCCGCCGGCAGGGCCCGTTCAAGAGCCTGAACGATTTTTGCGAGCGCATCGACGTGCACGCCGCCAACCGCAAGGCGATCGAATCGCTCATCAAGGCGGGCGCGCTGGACTGCCTGCTGCCCGGCCGGCCCGCGGGCGCGGCGCGCGGCCGGCTCCTCTCCGCGGTCGAGCCGGTTCTTGAACGCTCGGCCCGCCGCCGGCAGGACATCGAAGCGGGCCAAGGGCTGCTGTTCGAGGCCTTCGGCCCCGAATCGCCGGTTGAAGAGCTTCCCGAGGGCAAGCCTCTCAATGACTCCGAGGTGCTCAAAAACGAAAAGGAAGTTCTGGGCTTTTATTTCTCGGGCCACCCGCTTTTGAGCGTAAAGGACAGGCTCGCCTGCGCCGCGACCCACGACATCGCCAACTTAAAGCCGGATATCGCGGGCCCAGTGCGCCTGGCCGGGCTCCTGGTTCAGGTCAAGCGCATGGTCACCAAGTCCAAAGGCGAAAACATGGCAAAGGCCAAGCTTGAAGATCTGTCGGGAGAAATCGACCTCCTGATCTTCCCCAAGGCGTATGCCGCAGGTTTGGGAGAACGCCTCAAAGTCGGGGAATTCGTAGCGGTCTCGGGGCGCGTGAGCTTCCGGGGCGAAGGACCGGGCGGCAAAACGGACGGACCGGGCCTGGAAGGATCGGCCGAAATCATCGCGGATGACATTCTCCCTTTGGACGCCGCCCTCATTCGCTTCGGCCGGCGCCTGCGGCTCTTTCCCGGGGCCAAGGCCGGCGACGCCGTGGCCCTGGAAGAGCTTAAAAACGCCCTGGAAACATCCCATGGTTCGTGCCACGTGCTTTTGGAACAGCGCACGGCGGAGGGCGTCGCCTGGCTCGAAACCGATTACCGCGTGCGGCCCGAGCAAAATTTGCTAAAATCCATCGAACGGATTTTCGGGGAAAAATCATGGCGGATAGAAAGCGCATCCTAATCGCGGACGACGATCCAGATCTTCTGGAGTTGCTCCAGACCTACCTGACCCATCAGGGCTACGACGTCATCGCCGCGGCCAACGGCAAGGACGCGCTCAATCTGGCGCTCACCGAGACCGTGGACCTCATCATGCTCGACGTCATGATGCCCTACATCGACGGCTACCACGTGGCCTACGAGGTCAGCAACAAGCTGGGCGATAAAGCGCCCCGGATCGTCATCGTGACCAGCCGCAATACCAGCCGCGAGCAGGGCATCGCGCTCATGAGCGGCGCCTACGAGATCATCCAGAAACCTTTCGATATGAACCAGCTTTCCACGCGCGTGGCCCAAATCATCGCCGGGTCTTCCGGCGCGGCCAAGTAAAATCCCATGGGACGGACGCGCGCCATAGCTCTTCTTTTGGTCCTGGGGCTCTGCGCCGGGGTCCGAGCCCAGTCCGACGTCGCGGCGCCGGCTCCGACCAGCGGAGACGACCAGAAGCCCTACATCCCCATCCGGCCGCTGAGCCCCGGACAGAATCCGGACATCGCGGCGGAAGCGGGAAGCCCGATGTTGGACGTTATCGACGCGCCCACGGCCGCCGCGCTCGACCAGGGCTCCTTCTACAGCCGCAGCCGCTTTTACTCCTCCGGCGGAATTTTGCAGTACCTGTCCTTCGGGGTTTTCGACGGGCTCAACATCGGCGCTTCGGTCTCCCTGGACAACTTCATCGGGCGGCAAAGCCCCATCCGCGTGCGCGCCCCGGAAGCCCAAATCAAGTACCGCTTCTACGACGGGGGGCGCTTCGTGCCCGCCATGGCCGTAGGCTACGATGGGCAGGGCTACGATTACGATCAAGTCACAAAGAACTACAACGAGAACCGCCGCGGCATCTATTGGGCAGCCAGCCAGGAATTGGGGCTCCCGGGGCTTGAGGTTCATCCTTCGGTCAATATCTCCGATTTCAATTCCAGCTCTTTCGGCGGCTCCATCCCTCTCACCTATACCTACCGCGATCGCATCGCCGGAATGGTCGAGTGGGATAACATCAACAGCCTGATGGCCCGGAGCCGACTGAACGTCGGCGTGCGCTTTTTCGTGACGCCCTCGCTCGACATCGATTTCGCCGTGCGGGGCATCGGGCAGAGGGGCCGTTTCCCGGACGGAACCCACCGGGGAAGCGAGCGGGTCATCCAGCTGGTCTACACCGGATCGTTTTAAGCCGCGGCACAAGCCGCGCGAGGAGGAATCGACATGGCGCAAACAGCCGAGAAGCCGGCCCAGGTCCGCACCCATTTCAAAAATCTCACCGCGGGCAAGCTCATGGGCCTGCGGCAAATCACGGACGCCGAGGGCCGCTTCAGGGTCCTGGCCCTGGATCAGTCCAACTCCTTCAAGAAGGCGCTGCGCGCCATGCATGAGCGCGCGGGGCGCCCGGCCGAACCGACCTACGAGGAAATCCGGGACGCCAAGCTGGAGATGACGCGCATCCTGAGCCCCTTGGCCAGCGCGGTGCTGCTCGACGTCAACTACGGCGCGCGGCAGGCCGTCAATTCCTTCTCTTTGCCCAAGAGCGTCGGGCTCATCGTGCGCGTGGAGGCCTCCAAGGACGCGGGAATACCCTCGGAATACGAGCCCGGATGGTCCGTTGAGCAAATCAAGAGGATGGGCGCCTCGGCCGTGAAGCTCCTGGTCTACCTCGACACCGAGGACGCGGCCAACGTCAAGGCCCAAATCGCGTTCGTCGAGCAGGTTTCGCAGGAATGCCGCCGCCACGACATCCTGCTCATGACCGAGGAACTCTCCTTCCCCCGCAAAGGCGAGGATAAGAGCTCCCCGGCCTACAAGACCCGCAAGGTCTCCAACATCTTCAAGGCGGCCGAACTGCTTGGCCCGCTGACGGACATCCTCAAGCTGGAATTCCCCGGAGACATCCGCAACGATTCGGAAAACCGGCTCAAGGACAACTTGGCCAAGCTTGACGGCATCGCCGTCCGCCCCTGGGTCCTTCTCTCCGCGGGAGAAAAATTCGATCTGTTCTCCAAGCAGGCCGATCTCGCGATGTCCGCGGGCTGCTCCGGCTACATGGCCGGGCGCGCCATTTTCAACGAATACTTCGAGCAGCCCACGCCGCAGGCCCGGCACGCGTTCCTGGAAGGAACCGGCGCCGGCCGCATGCGCACGCTCAACAAGATTATCGAAACAAAGGCGCAGAGCTGGATGAAACGCTGCGATCTCAAGGCATCCGACATGGCCGCGGCGGTCGCCGCGGACTGGTACGCGGGCGGGAAACTTAAAAAAACGGCGCCCGCCTCCTCCGGGGACTATTAAGATGCCCAACAGGGTCGGCCTCTTGACCGGAGGCGGCGCCTGCCCGGGGCTTA
>JAGWJU010000147.1 GCA_028865585.1 Elusimicrobiota bacterium
TTTCCCGCGAAATCGTGCAGAGGCACGGCGGGACCATCGGCGTCGAATCGGAGTTGGGCGTGGGCACCCGCTTTTACTTCACGCTGCCCGTTCCCGCCGCGAAGTGAAGCCTCCCTGGGACGCCCTTGGGCGGCGCCTCTCATCCGGCGCGCTCAAGCTTTCCCCCGCGGACTTAGACGCCTACTCTTACGACGCGGCGCCCATCCGCGCCCGGCCGGACGCCGTGATTTTGGCGCGCGGGCCGGAGGACGTGGCCGAGGCCGTGCGCTTCTGTGTCGAGCGCGGCCAGGCCTACACCGCCCGCGGCGCGGGGACCAATCTCTCCGGAGGGGCGGTGGCGCTTTCGGGCGGCGCGATCATCTCTCTGGCGCGGATGAACCGGGTCTTGGCGGTCGACACGGCGGCGCGCGAGGCCGTGGTCGAGAGCGGAACGGTCAACGCCGTCCTGCAGAGAGAGCTCGAGCGGGAAAATTATTTCTACGCGCCTGATCCCGCCAGTTGGAAAGTCTCCACCCTCGGCGGCAACATCGCGGAAAACGCCGGCGGGCCGCGCTGCTTGAAATACGGCGTGACCACCAACCATGTCTTGGGAGTCGAGGCGGTGATGCCGGACGGCTCCGCGGTCGCGTTTTCCTCGGATGATCCGGGCCCTGATCTCATGAGCCTGTTGGTGGGCTCCGAGGGCACTCTGGGCCTGGTCACCAAGGCCCGTCTCAAGATCGCGCCCGCGCCGTCCGCGGTGGCGACGTTTTTGGCGGGGTTCCCCTCCGTCGAGAGCGCGATGGACTGCGTTTCCGCCGTCATCGCCGCCGGCGTCATCCCGCGCGCCATGGAGGCCATGGACGACGTCCTGCTTCGGCTCATCGAGGCGCGCTCTCCTTGCGGCTACCCTAAAACGCCGGCGGTGCTGCTCATCGAGCTTGACGGCCAAGCCGCTCAAGTCGCCGAGGAGTCCGCCAAAGTCGAGGCTTTGTGCCGCGCCCAGGGGGCCGTGGATCTGCGCTCGGCCCGCGACGCGCGCGAGCGCGACCGGCTGTGGGAGGGCCGCCGCGGCGCCTACGCGTCCATGGCCCGCTTGGCGCCCAACGTCCTGGTCGAGGACGGAGCCGTGCCCAGGCCCAAGCTTTCCGAGGTCGTGCGCCGCATCCGGCAGGTCGCCGCGCGCCGCGGCCTGAGCACCCCGCTTCTATTCCACGCCGGGGACGGCAACATCCATCCTCACCTGACCTATGACGAGCGCGACGCCTTGGCGGCGCGGACGGCGCACGAGGCCGGCCAAGAAATGCTCCAGGCGTGCATCGATTTGGGCGGCTCCATCTCGGGCGAGCACGGCATCGGCTGCGACAAGCGCGCGGCCATGGCCCGGCTTTTCGGCCACGCGGAACTGGAATGCTTCCGCCGCGTCAAAAAAGCCTTGGATCCGAGTTTGCGCGCCAACCCGGACAAGATTATTCCCTTGCCGCAAGAGGAAGCCGCCGCCGGCCCGGGCCGCCGGCCCCGCCCGCTTTCTCCTTATGCGCTCCATCTGGCCGAAAAAATCAAAGCCGGCGCGGCGCAGGGCCGCCGCTTCGCCATCATCGGCAGCGGATCCAAGTGGAGAAATCCGCCGCCCGCGGATCTCATTATCCTTGAAACGCCCGGCCTTAATTCGATTTTGGACTTGGACGCGGGGAACATGACGCTGTGCGTCGAGGCCGGGATTTCTCTGGAAATGCTGCATTGGGAATTGGAGAAAAAAGGACTCTTCCTGCGCCTGCCTAAAGCGCCGGGGACCTTGGGCGGGTTTCTGGCCGCGAAAGCTTGGCCCGAAGCGCGCCAAGAACTGCTGGGCCTGAGGCTTCTCCTGCCCGATGGGCAGGCGGCCGATTTCGGCGGCAAAGTGGTCAAGAACGTGGCGGGCTACGACATCCCGCGGCTCGTCATGGGTTCCTGGGGCGCCTTTGGCCTTATCGCGGACGTCACGCTCCGGATTTATGCCCGGCCGCAGGGCAAGACCGCGCCGCCTCGGCCGTGCGAGCTGTTTAAATCCAATGCCTGGCACCGCAGGCTCAAATCCGCTTTCGACGCGGAAAACCGCTTCAATCCTTGGATTTTCGCTTCCTAACGCTATGGCCGAAACCGCCGGAGAACTGCAGACGGACTTGGGCGAGCGTTCCACTTACGACGCGGCCAGCCAATGTTCGCGCTGCGGCTACTGTGAGCAGTCCTGCCCGACCTACGTCGCGACGGCCAGAGAGCCGCTGTCTCCGCGCGGACGCAACCAAATCGTGCGCCTGATGCTGGAGGGCCGCGTGCCGGATAAAGAATCGGTCAAAGAAGCGCTCTCGACATGTCTTTTATGCGGCGCCTGCTCCACGGCCTGCTACGCGCGCGTGCCGACCGCGGATATCGTGCTGGAGGGGCGGCGCATGCTGGAGTCCGAGGCGCCGTTGATCGCCCGGATTCTGGGACGATTGGCCATCCGCCGGCCGCGCCTCCTCGCGGTCCTTTTGAAAATCGGCTACGCCTTCAAGCGCGCTGGGATCTCGCGCTTGGGCCGCCCTTTCCTGCGGGCTGCGGGATTGGGCGCCCTGGCGGAGGCCGACGCCTCGATGGATGAAGCGCCCCGGGAATTCCTGTCCGACGCGCTCGGGCGCCGGCCGGCGCCGGAAAATCCGGCGTGGTTTTATTTCGCCGCCTGCGGGCCCAACTACGTCCTGCCGCGCGTCGGTCTGGCGACGTGGGCCGTCTTGGAGAATCGGCTGGGTCCGGGCCGCTTCCTTAATAACGCGTGCTGCGGGCTGTTGAGCTACAACTACGGGACCATGGCCGACGCGCGCGACGCGGCGATCCGAGCGATTGGGCGCTGGGAAGCCTTGGGAAACAAGGATGCGCCGGTCGTCGCGGATTGTTCCTCTTGCGCGGATTTCTTGAAGCGCTACCCCCGCCTTTTCCTTGACGACGCGGCATGGAAGGCGAGGGCCGAGGCGTTCTCCGCGCGCGTGCGGGACGTCATCGAACTTGTGGGGACGGAGGCCGCGCCTGCGCGCGACGCGGCGCCTCTGGTTTATCACGAGTCCTGCCGCGCCCGGCACGGCCAGGGGCTGGCCGCGCCGCAGGAACTTCTTCGCCGCGCCTGCGGCGAAAGCTATAAAGCTCTTCCCGAGTCGGACGTGTGCTGCGGCGGGGCCGGCGCGTTTTCGTTTCTGCATCCGGAGCTTTCTGACGAGGTTCTGCGGCGCAAGATCTCCAACGTCGCGCGATCCGGAGCGCAGGTCGTGCTGGCCAGCTCCACCTCCTGCCTGCTCCAACTTGCCCGTGGTCTTCGGAAATACTATCCTCAAGCGCGGGCCTTTCATCTGACCGAATTCCTCGCGCAATCGCTCGCGCCAAACGATGGGACGAAGACAAGAGCTTGAAAGACGGCAGAATCTCCTAGCCCGGTTCGGGAGGCTCATTGCGGCGGAGACGCGCCTGGAGTCCCTGCTCTCTCTCATCTCGGAAGAACTCAAGAACATCCTTTCCGCCGATCGCTGCCGCGTCTTCCTTATCGATCCGTATAAAGGGGAACTTTGGACCCGGGTTCTCGTGAACAACGAGGACAAGATCCTGCGCGTTCCGGTCGGACGCGGCGTGGCCGGCTTCGTGGCCAAGACCGGCAGCGCCGTCAATCTGCACTCGGCCTACCGGGACGCGCGCTTCACCGAGGATCTTGACCATCTGACGGGCTATCAGACCAAGACCGTTTTGGCCGTTCCCTTGACCGGGCACGACGGCGTCATCTTGGGCGTTTTCGAGGTCTTGAACAAGATCAAAGGGGCGTTCACCGAGGAGGACGAGGGGCTTTTGCGCATCCTGGCGACCATGGCCGCGTCGTTCGTCGAAAACGCGACGCTCTACAACGACCTGCGCCGCTCGCACGTGGAAACCATCTACCGCATGGCCTTGGTGGCCGAGTTCCGCGACCAGAAGGACACGGGCCGGCATCTGCGGCGCATGAGCCGCTTTTCCGGCATCCTCGCCGGAGCCATGGGCCTGACCTATCAGGAGTCCGAGGACATCCGCTACGCCGCGCCGCTGCACGACATCGGCAAGGTGGCGATCCCGGACTCGATCCTGCGCAAGCCAGGCAAGCTGGAAGAGATCGAATACGAGGAGATGAAGCGCCACACGATCTACGGCAGCCAGATG
>JAGWJU010000148.1 GCA_028865585.1 Elusimicrobiota bacterium
TACTTTCTCAGGGAGCCGATCCGAATCTCGGCACCAGGGGCTACGACGAAGGCACCCCGTTGGCCGAAGCCGCCTCGTGGGGGAATTTCATCGTCGTCCGGGCCCTTCTTAAAAAGGGCGCGCGGGTCGATCCTATAAATCATCATGGGCAGACCGCCTTAATGCTGGCCGCGCGGGTCGGTGACACGGATTGCCTCTCCGCCTTGCTGCAAGCGGGCAATGCGTGCATTGATTTGAGAGACTGTCAGGGCCAATCCGCCCTTATGATCGCCGCCTATCATGACCACGCCCCCGCGGTCGAAGCCTTATTGAAGCGAGGGGCCGACGCGAATCTTATGGACTACCATGGGCAAACGGCCCTTGATCTCGCGGCGAAGTTCGGCCATGGCGGCGTCGTCCGGATTTTAGCGCCGCGCACCCTGCGCCAGCCCGCGCCGCCCGCGAACGTCTTGGACGCTTGGGCCCTCCGGATCGAGCGCGAAGCAAAAGACCGCCTAGACGTCCTTCATTGGGCCGCCCGATTCGGGCACATGCGCACAATCGTTCGTCTGCTGCGCGAGGGGATCGATGTCAACAAGGCCATTCCCTCCCAAAGCACCGCTCTCTTCATGGCCTCCTTCTACGGCCACGCCGAAGCGGCCGAGGCTCTTCTTAAGCACGGCGCCGATCCAGAAGCGAAACCGGGAAAGTGGAGCCCGTTGGGAATCGCCGCCTTTCGCGGGCACCCGCATGTGGTCAGGATTTTGCTGGAGCACGGCGCCGCGATCCGCTCCAAGCCGCTCGGCGACTCCATGTGGACGCCTTTGCTGCTTGCCTCTTCCCAATCCCACCACCGCGTCGCCGCAATCCTTCTGGAGCACGGCGATGATCCCAACGCCGACACAAGGAAGCAGCAGACGCCTCAAACTACGGCGCTTATGTGGGCCGCCTATTACGGCAACGCCGCTTTGGCCGAGTTGCTTATCGGGCATGGCTGCATTATCAACGCCCGGGATCGCGGCGGACGAACGGCGCTGGACTACGCACTCAGGAGCGGCAGGTCCGAGGTCGCGCAACTCCTTTTGCGCCGTGGCGCCAAACCTTCGCGCGCGGACCGATCGCTCTCCTTCGGCATTTCCTGGCCGCACATTCCTGCAACAAGCGGCCCCTTGAAAAGTTCCTGAAAGGCTGTTATACACAAAGAAGAACAATCCTAAGGGCAAGGAGAATTCTCATGGAGCCGGTGGAAAACGTGCGCGTGCAGTTGGGAGACGTCTGGAAACGGCTGTCGGAAGTCTGCGGAAAGCTTTGGAACGAAAATTCGCCCAGCGCCGTGTCTCTGCAGGCCATCATCGAGGAGTTCAAATCCGAAGTCAGCCACGCCGACCAGATGTTGCTCTCCAGCCAGAAAGCGCTCATCTCCGAGCGCCAAACCGTGGAGAAGAACCTCAACGCCGTCTACTCCGAGCGCCTGTCGTTTCTGGAGCGGCAGATCAAGGACATGAGCGCGCGCGGCGCGAGCCTTGAGAAAGCCCTGTCCGAGAAGGAGAAGCACGCGCAGGCGCTCATCCAGGAGCTCTCCGAGAAGGAACGGCAGAACCGCGAGTTCTACGATCAATATCTCAAGACCGCCGCGGAGCGAGACGAAGTCCAGGCCCGCAAGATGGAAGGCTTTTACAAGGAACTGCGCGATAAAGAGGACTCCCTTGAATCCGCCTGGAACGCCCGGCATAAGACGCTCGAAGCGGAATACCAGGCCCGGCAGCAGGCGCTGGAAAAGCGCCAGGAGGAGGCAGCCTCCGAAGCCAAGCGGCGACTCCAAGAAACGGAAGGCCAGCACGCCAAGAGGGAGAAAGACCTCGACGCCGCGCACGAAAAGCTGCTCAAGGAAATCGACGTCTGGGAGTCGCGCCGCCTCGACGAGGAGCAGAAGCTCCACGAGGAGCGCGAGCGGTTGCTGACCCGGGAGCAGGAATTGGCGGCAGAGTACAAGAAAAAGCAAGGCGAGCTCCAGTCCATCAAAGAAGGGCTGCAGAGGGAAATCGCCGAACTGGTCCGGCAGTACCAAGCGAAGCTTAAAGAAGGCTCGGTCGCGGCGCGCCCGGCGAACTATCAGGACGTGCGGACCGTCGTCTAAAAGGCTTCAGCGGCGCCGCGCGCTCCCGCCGCCCCCGCGCTTCAGGCTTTTGCGGACCTTCTCCTTGGCGGCGTTCTGTTCCGCGTTGGTCTCGGAAAAGATGTGCCCGCCCTTGTCGTTGGCCACGAAATAAAGATCCTTCGTGTCGGCCGGATGCAGAACGGCCTCCAAGGCGTTCAAGCCCGGATTGCAGATGGGGCCTGGCGGCAGGCCGTAGTGGATGTAGGTGTTGTAGGGCGAATTGATCTTTAAGTCCTGCATCGTGAGTTCTTTCTTCCAGTACCCCAGGGCGTACTGCACGGTCGGATCGGCCTGCAGGCGCATCCTCAGCTTGAGCCGGTTCAAGTAAACTCCGGCGATCATGGGCCCCTCGGACTTCAGATAGGCTTCTCTCTGCACGATGGAGGCGAGGATCACCGCCTGCGCCAGCGACAGGGACGGCGCGGGAGAGGCGCTCTCGTAAACGGGCGCCATCTTGGCTTGAAACTCCTGCGTCATGCGCCCGGCCACCAGGGCCGGAGCCTCGTTCGCGTCGAAATAGTAGGTCGAGGGAAACAAATAGCCCTCCAGGCGGTTTTTCTGCGCGTAGCGCAGAAAATCGCGCGCTGGGCACACCCCGTTAGCCTGCAGGCGCTCCGCGATTTGCCTGGCGGAAAAACCCTCCGGAACCAGGACGCGGATGCCGTCCGATCCCTTTTCAAGACGCCTGAGAACTTCAAAAAGAGGCATGGACGCGTGAAAATAATAAAGTCCGGGCTTCAAGTCCCTGTCGGCCCGAAGAAGCTTCGAGGCAATCCGGAAGAAGGCTGTGGAGCCGATGACGCCGTCCCGCTTGAGCAGGACGGCCGTCTGGGCCGCGGAAAGCCCCGGGGGAATCTCGACTTTGACCGGCTCGCCGGGCTTCTTAAGCACGGCCGCCGCCGCGAAAAGGACTGCCGCTCCGACGAGAAAGTAGAGTCCTTTTCTCATCGGAATGCAGTCTATCATTTTGTATTGAAAATTTAATAGGGGCCTGTTATAACTATTCCCATGGAAGCGCCCAGGCCGCCCCAGGAACCCACGCTCGGGAACATCGAGGCCATCAACAACATCGACACGGCGCGCATGGCCCTGCGCTGGGCCTTGGAGCGCCTGCACGCGCTGGAAAAATCAAAATCCGAGGCGGCCCAACAGCACGCTGAGGAAACGAAAGAACTGCGCGAAGCCATGGCTCTGCGCGCCCAGGAAACTTTGGAGCGCGAGGCCTATTACAGGAAAATCGAGGAGTATCTTTCGCAGCATTTAGCCGGCGAAATCGACGCCTCAGCCCTGGCCAAGCGCGAAATCGGGCTCTCTCAAAGGGAAGATCTGCTCCATCGCCGCCAGGAGGAGTTGGAGCGGAACTATTTAGGCCGCAAGGAGGCGCTGGAGGCCGCGGCCAGGCGCCACAAGGACGAGGTCGAGCAGGCCGCGCAGATGAAAGTCCAGCAAGCCGCCACGGCCGAAGCCGAGCGCCGCAAGCGCTTCGACAAGGCCTACGCGGACAAAATCATCGAACTCTCGGAGAAGGAAGTGCAGCTGAAAGGCTCCTCCGACGCCCTGGAGTCCCGCCGGCTTCAGTTCGAGCAGTTTTATCAGTCGCAGAAGGCGGAACTCGAATCCCAAATCAAGGCTTTCCACGATTCCGTCGAAGACCAAGTGCGCTTCCGCATGAAGCACGCCGAGAATTTCATCACCGCCCGCTACGAGGCCCTGCAGGCGACCTGGACGCAGGAGAAGGCCGTGCTCCTGGGCGAAATCGCGCAGTGGCGGCGCAAAGCCGAGGATCATCTGCCCCGATTCCTCGAGCTTGAGAAGACGCTCGTGGGCAAGGAGGAGGTCATTAATTCCCTCGAAACCTCCATCAAGCGCGCCGGAGAAAAAGAAGCCATTTGGGAAAAGGAAAAATTCCTGCTCCTGGCCGAAATCGCCGAGGGGCGCCGCAAGGCCCAGCAGGGCTTGGAACGCATGCTGGAGCTCGAGCGCGGCTTGGCCGAAGCCGAAATCGCGTCCCGTC
>JAGWJU010000149.1 GCA_028865585.1 Elusimicrobiota bacterium
TAGCAGAGATACATTGGTTTAAGGGAGCGCTAAAAAAAAGCGCCTAAGGCAGGGCCCAAAGGCCCTACGCGAGTCGCACAGTGCGTCTCGTCTTAGGCGCATGCTTATTATTGCAGACACCGAAATCGGTGTCAAGTACCAAACTCTTGACAGTAACCAGGTACCTCTAATTTAAGGGTTTTACGAGATACTAAATCTTCTTTTTTTTGATAAAATAGACAAGCCCTCGGCTCGCCCCACTTAAAGGCCTTGGAACAGACGCAAGGAGACGCCAAACGACATGTCCACGATGAGAACGCTTTTCTTAAATCCCCCGTCCTATTCCGGCTTCGACGGCGGCGCGGGCTCGCGCTACCAGGCGCGGCGCGAGATCAAATCCTTCTGGTATCCGACGTGGCTCGCCCAGCCCGCGGCGCTCATCTCCAACTCCAAGCTCATCGACGCCCCGGCGGACGACCTGAGCCTGGCCGAAGTGCTTCAGCGCGCCAAGGGCTTCGAGATGTGCGTGCTGCACACCTCCACGCCTTCCTTCGAGAACGACGCCAAGGTGGCCCAGGCCCTGCGCGACGCCTACCCCGAGATGGTCATCGGCATGGTGGGCGCGCACGTGGCGGTCATGCCCGAGGAATCCCTGAAGGGCGCGCCCGCGATTGATTTCGTCGGCCGCGAGGAGTTCGACTACACGCTTTTGGAAGTGGCCGAGGGCAAGCCCTACGCCGAAATCAGGGGCCTGAGCTATCGCGCCCCCGGCGGCGCCATCGAGCACAACGCCGACCGCGAGTTCATCCCCGACATGGACGCGCTGCCGAGCGTGCTTGACGTCTACAAGCGGGACCTCACCATCGAGAACTACTACATCGGCTACTTGAAGCATCCCTACGTCTCCATCTACACCGGCCGCGGCTGCCCCGCGCGCTGCACGTTCTGCCTGTGGCCCCAGACCGTGGGCGGACACGTCTACCGCACCCGCAGCGCCAAGAGCGTCATCGCGGAGATGGCCCGCGCCAAGGAGATGTTCCCGCAGGTCAAGGAATTCTTCTTCGACGACGACACCTTCACGGCCGATTTGCCGCGCGCGGTCGAAATCGCCAAGGGCCTGGGCAAGCTCGGCATCATGTGGTCGTGCAACTCCCGCGCCAACGTGCCCTACCAGTACTTGAAGACCTTCAAGGAAAACGGACTGCGCCTCTTGCTCGTGGGCTATGAGTCCGGCAACCAGCAGGTGCTCAACAACATCAAGAAGGGCGTGCGCATCGACATCGCCAAGGAGTTCACCAAGAACTGCCGCAAGCTCGGCATCGTCATCCACGGCACCTTCATCCTGGGCCTGCCCGGCGAGACCAAGGAGACCATGCAGGAGACCCTGCGCTACGCGCAGGAGTTGGACGTCAACACCATCCAGGTCTCCCTGGCCGCGGCTTACCCCGGCACCGAGCTCTACCGCCAGGCCACGCAGAACAAGTGGTTCAAGAACGACTCCATGGTGCGCGGCGACGGCTTCCAGGAAGCGACGCTGCAGTACCCGCACTTGAGCGCCGACGAGATCAACGACGCGGTTTCGAAGATGTACTCCAAGTTCTACTTCCGCCCCAAGCCCATCCTGCGCATGCTGGGCGGGATGATCAAGGACTCGGCCGAGCGCCAGCGGCGCCTGCGCGAAGGCAAGGAGTTCCTGAACTATCTGCGCAAGCGGGGCAACCACGCTCCCGCCGCGGCGGCGACCGCGCAGACCGACAAGGCCAAAACGGAACCGGAGAAGATCGCCGCTTAGACGGCAATGTCAGCCGTTCATCACTTGCTGCGGATGGCCGGGGCGTCCCTGGACGCCGTCGCGTGGGTCGCGGGTTTTTTCTCCCTGGCCTTCGCCGTCTTCTCGACTTTCGCGGGGCTGAGCTTTTTGCGCAAGCTCCGCAGGAAACCGGCCGCGCGGGACTTCGCCCCCTCCGTCGCGGTCCTCAAGCCTATTCGGGGCTTAGATCGCAACCTCTACGAGAATCTGGCCAGCTTCTTCCGGCAGGACTACCCCGGCTTCCGCGTTTACTTCACGCTTGAGGACCCCGCCGACTTGGCCCTGCCGGTCATCGCGCGCGTGCGGCGCGATTTTCCCGACGTGCCGAGCGAGGTGGTCATTTCAAAGAAGTCCCTCGGCTGCAACCCCAAAATCAACAGCCTGGCCGGCGCAGAGGAGCTCCTTCAGGCGGACATCATCCTCATGGCGGACTCGGACGTGCGGGTCAAACCCGATTTCATCCGGCGCTGCGCCGCGGCCTTTGAAGATCCCGGCGTGGGCCTGGCCAGCTGCTTCTACCGCATCGCCGGACCCTCCAACCCGTGGGAGCGCCTGGAGGCTCTCTCGGTCAACGCGCAATTTCTGCCGCAGTCGCTGACCGCCGCCGGCTTCGGCATGACCTTCGCCATGGGCGCGGCCATCGCGGTCCGGGCCGAGGCGTTTCAAAAAATCGGCGGATTCCGCGCTCTCGCGAACCATTTGGCCGAGGATTTTTTAATGGGCCGCCTGATGGAGGACGCGGGCTACCAGGTGGCGTTTTCAGGCGCCCTCATCGAATCCGTCCCGCATCTCTCGCGCTTCTCGGATTACCTGCGCCATCAGGAGCGCTGGGCGCGCACCATCCGCGTCTGCCAGCCCTGGGGCTATCTGGGCACTTTTTCCCTCCAAGGCTTCTCGCTGCTGACTCTCAAAATCGTTTTGCTGGGCGCGAGCCTCCCCGCCGCGGCGCTGGCCGGGGCGATTGTGCTGGCGAAGGCCGCGGGCATGGCCGTTCTCTCCCGCGAAGGCTTCGGCGCCCTGCCGTCCCTTAAGACCGCGCTCCTGCTGCCCGTCGCAGAGTGGCTCGGCTTTTTGGCCTGGTTCCAGGGCTGGAAGTCGACGCCCGTGGTCTGGCGCGGCCGGTCCTACCGCATCGGCGCGCACGGACGCCTCATTTCCTCCGATGAAAAAGAGGCCGCCGCGCCGGGCACGCTGGCCGCGGCGGTCAAACTGTCATGAAATGGCTTGAGCGGGTCATCCTGGTCGCGGGGTTCGCCACCATCGGCTATCTCGTTTGGAAGTTCAACCCGCACGTCGTTTTCACCCAGATCCGGCTCTTCGGCTGGGGCTTCGCAGCCGTTTTGCCCCTGCAGTTCTGCGATCAGTTCTTCAATTCCCAGGCCTGGCGGTTTTGCTTCAAGCCCCAGGACGGGCGCCGCATCCCGCTCTACAAATTGTTCCTGGGCCGCGTCGCCGGCGACGGCGTCAACTACCTCACGCCCAGCGGCAGCGTGGCCGGCGAGTTCATCCGCCCGATGGTGCTGGGCGACGTCGCGTCCGAAACCGTAAAAAATTCCAGCGTGTTCGTGGCCAAGTTTTCCCAGTCCATCGCGCAGATGATTTTCATCCTGGGCGGCATTATTTTCGTGCTCGACGACCGCCTGAGCTTTCTGTCCTTGCGGGAACGCAAATACGCGACCCTGGCGGCCCTGGGCATGCTCATGTTCCTGTGCGTCGCGCTCTATCTTGCGGCCAGCCCGAAATCGATGTTCTTCACCAAGGGCAAATGGCGCGAGGCCAAGGAAGGCATGGCCGATTACCTGGTGTCCCATCCGTTCCGGTTTTCCACGAGCCTGATGCTCTTCGTCGTGGGCTACTCGGCCGGGGCCCTTGAGGCCTTCGTCATCTGCCATTTTCTCGGCATGCATATCGCCGCCGTGACGGCCCTGGCCATCGAGGTGCTCTCCAACATCGTCGACGCCGTCTTCTTCATGGTTCCGGCCAAGGTCGGCACCCAGGAAGCCGGGAAAACGGCCATTTTCATCTGGCTGGGATTCCCGGCGGCCAAGGGCCTGGCCTTCGGCCTCATCCGGCACATCCGCGAGCTCACCTGGGCCACGGCGGGCTTCCTGGTCTTCGCCTGGAAGCGCCGCCAAGCGGCCGCCGCTATTAAGGAAGCGGCGCCCTCTTCCCAGGACCCCGGCGCCCCCTTTCCCGAAACCCTGCAGCCCATTGATTTTTAGCCGTTCCGGGGCTATACTAGCTCCGTCCTTAAAACGCCCATGGAACGCGCGCCGACGCGCAGAATTCCCGCACACCCGGCCCCGGCGAGGGGCTTCACCCTCGTCGAGATGGTCGTCACCGTCCTTATTATAGGGATCC
>JAGWJU010000150.1 GCA_028865585.1 Elusimicrobiota bacterium
GAAATCGCTATTTTTTGAGGAGCGGGATCTTTTGGTGTTCCCTGCGTGCCATTCGTTGGAGAAGTTTGTGGGATCAGGGCTTCAAGTCCGCGGCCAAGTGCTTTTCTCATGTGGGGACTCCTGTCTCTTGTGACTGGGAAGACGCTGTTGCGGCCGGATCGCAGCGGCCGATAAGTTCTTTGGCCAGGGAAAGGTAGGCCTCCGCCCCTTTTGACTTGGCATCGTACTGAAAAATAGGCTGCCCGAACCCCGGGGCCTCGGCCAAGCGCACACTGCGTGGGATTATTGTTTTGAAGAGATTGGGACCGAAGAATTTTGAGATTTCTTCCTTGACCTGATTGGATAAAATCATGCGGGCGTCAAACATGGTGATAATTCCCCCCTCAAGTTTGAGATTGGGATTTATGGTGGCACGCACGTGATTAAAGGTTTCAATGAATTGGGCCAGACCCTCCAGTGCGTAATACTCCGCCTGGATGGGTAGAAGGAGCCTGTTTGCTGCAGTGAGAGCGTTAACCGTAAGAAGCCCAAGCGATGGCGGGCAATCGATAATAATGTAGTCAAAATTTATGGTTAAATTCTTAAGAGCTCCCTTAAGCCTGTTCTCTCTGCCAAGAACTTGGGTTAGTTCAATTTCAGCCCCTATAAGTTCTTGGCCGGTGCCGGCTAGAAACAGGGTTTTAATTCCGGTTTCTTTGATGGTTTTTTCCAGCGGAAGCAGTTCCAGAAGAACTTGATAAATGCTTGGCGAGTATTCCTTCTTGCTGAATCCAACCCCGGATGTGGCGTTGCCTTGGGGATCTAAATCAATAAGTAGTGTTTTTTGGCCGCAAACAGAGAGACCCGCCGCCAAATTAACGGCCGTTGTGGTTTTTCCAACCCCCCCTTTCTGGTTTGTTATTGCAATAATCTCGGCCATGTTTTTATTTCTTTGAAGTTTTCACGTGCAAACTTTGTTTGGTTGCGGGCTGCATCAGTATATAAAACGCCGGAAATTCTGTCAAGAACAAAAACGAAGACCAATTAATATCATTTTTTATCTAATAATATTATTTAATATATTTATATTATTATATATTATCATATTTTAATAAACCTTGCAAGGCCGGGGGCGCTTTAGCTAGAATCGCAGCATGCCGCGAGCAACGTGGACCATTGATGAGTTGGCGCGCGCCGTTCGCGCGGGGAAAATTCACACGGTCGTCATGGTTTTCCCGGACATGCAGGGCCGCTGGATGGGCAAGCGCGCCACGGGCCGTCATTTCCTGGAGGTCTGCCGCCGGCACGGCACGCACGCCTGCGCGTATCTTCTGACCGTGGACATGGAGATGGACCCCGTGCCGGGCTACGCTCTGACCAGCTGGGACAAGGGCTACCAGGATTTCGCGCTCGTTCCCGATTTCTCCACCATCCGCCCGCCGGCCTGGAGCCCGGGCAGCGCGCTGATCATCTGCGATGTGGCGCAGGAAGACGGACGCCCCGTCGCGGTCTCGCCGCGGCAGATTCTCAGGGATCAGCTCGCGCGCGCCCGTGCCGCGGGGTTTTCCTTAAAGATGGCCTCGGAGCTGGAGTTCTATCTGTTCCGCGAAACCTACGAATCCGCGAAGGCCAAGGGCTATCAGAATCTGGAGCACTTCGGCTCCTACATCGAGGACTACCACATTCTGCAGGGCGCAAAAGAGGAGTTTGTCGTCGGCGAAATTCGGAACATGATGGAAACGTCGGGCGTTCCTGTGGAAACCTCCAAGGGCGAGTGGGGGCCCGGCCAGCACGAAATCAACCTCGACTTCGCGCCCGCGCTGGAGATGGCGGACCGCCACATGATTTACAAGCACGGCGCCAAGGAAATCGCCATGGCCAAGGGCGTGAGCCTGACATTCATGGCCAAAGTCGATTCGCGCCTGGCGGGTTCGAGCTGCCACATCCACACAAGCCTCTGGGATGCGCCTGGCAAAAAAAATCTTTTCTGGGAGGGGGGAAAGCCCAGCCGACTTTTCCGGCATTTCTTAGGCGGACAAATGGCTCTAGCCAAGGAACTGGCCTATTTCTTCGCGCCGACGGTCAATTCCTACAAGCGCTACCAGTCCGCGACGTTCGCTCCGACCGCCGTAGCCTGGGCGCGGGACAACCGCACCTGCGGCTTCCGCGTGGTGGGGGAGGGGGCGTCCTTGCGCATCGAAAACCGCATCCCGGGCGCGGACGCCAATCCATATCTCGCTTTCGCCGCGGCCATCGGCGCCGGACTCTACGGCATCAAGAAGAAAATCGAGCCCCCGGCCGAGTTCCGCGGCAACGCCTATGAATCCGCGGCCGTGCCGGCCGTGCCCAAATCCCTATATAAGGCCATCCGGCTCCTGGAGTCCTCCAGGGCCGCGCGGGAGATTTTCGGAGACGAAGTTTTTGAGCACTACCTGCGCACGGCGCGCGCCGAGCAGGCGGCCTTCGACCGCAGCGTGACCTCCTGGGAGCGCGAGCGGAACTTCGAGCGAATCTAGTCCAGGCTACCGCCTGGGCCCTTTTTCCCGGCCTCTGCTGGGCCCTTGGACACGCGCCGTGGCGGGGCGTTTCCGCCATACTGCTCTTATGGAAAACAAGGGCGTGAAGGCCGGCTTCATGCTGGCGCTGGCGATGATGGCCGGTTCGGTCTTTGCCCATCGCGCGCGCGCGGGCGCCTTCGACTTTGGAGCGCGCGGCGATGCCGGCTTCGCGTCAAGCCTGGCGGGTGTTCAGGCGGCGGCGTTGCGCTGGCGGCGACCGGTCGCGCGGCCGTTGCCTCTCTTTGGTTGGAAAAAACATCCGCCAAAGTTGCAGAGCGCGCCAATCACCCTGCTTCGGCGTACTGGGGCGGCCGCCGATACCTCTGGCGCGCTCATCGTGCTTCCCTGCGATTTCGGCGGACATGAGACCCGCTGCGTTATGGACAGCGGCAACGCGACGACATTTATCAAGGATGACGCGTTTTCCCGCCGCTTCGATAATGAATACAGCGGTCAGTTGACCGGCGCCTCGGGCCACCGCGTCCAGACGGCGGTGATATACCCCGGATCCCTGAGCGCGGGAAGCATCGATTTCGGCTCTCCTCAAGTTTTCCGCGTGCCGGTGCGTTCCGGCGCGGGCAGTCCCTTTATCGACGGGACCGAAGCCTACATCGGCATTGACGTCCTTTATTCGAAGCGCAGCTTGGAGCTGGATTTCGGCGCGGCGCCACGGCTCGTCGCGGATCAGCCGCCGTCCTTTTCCTCCGCCGAAAACCGCCTGCAGCGCACGCCGTCCGGGCATCTGTTGGTTTCCATCGGCTTGGCGGGGGAAACCGTTCCCGCCCTTTGGGACACGGGCACATCGTTGACCGCCGTCGACATCAAGTACATCCGCAGCCGCCCCGGCGTCTTTGCCCCGGTCGGAGCGGTGAACACCTCAGACGGCGCCTCCGTGGTGCAGAAGACCGAAATCTACCGCGTTAAGGGCCTTGTGATCGGGGGGTACCGATTTGACGGGGACGTCATCGGCATGGACTTAAGCCACCTCTCCGGCATTCTGCAGCGCCGCGGAGTCAGCGTCATCCTCGGCGGCAACTTCATCACCAAGCTCAATTGGTACCTGGACTTGCGGGGGAAGACCTGGTCCGTTTCGCGGCCCCGGCCGCTAAGCCAGGCCGCGGCGTCCTAGCGGATTTTTGCTAGTCCCCGACTCGCCAGCGCCCACGCGGTGAGCTTGTAGAGCAGCCGGGCGCCCACGTTGGCGTCCCAATCTCCCTGACCGCGCGGCGGAGGAGAAACCTCGACGAGATCAAAACCGATAATCGTTCGCTTTGAGGCGGCAACCTCGCGCAGGATTCGGTTCGCTTCCGGAAAGGACAGACCTCCGGGCACCGGCGTTCCGGTGTGCGGGCATAGGGCGGGGTCGAGGCCGTCGATGTCGAAGGTAATCCAGACTTTTTCCGGCAGCCCGGAAACGACATCGCGGACGATTTCGTCCCAGGGCTCGCCCGCGAACATCCGGCGGCGCAGGGCCTCGTCGTAGAATACCCCGGCGCGGTCGCCCAAAGACGCCGCGTAATCCGCCTCCTCCTCGCAGAAATCCCGAATGCCGACTTGGACGATCTTCGCGATGCCCGGGATGTCGTCGAGGGCGTTTC
>JAGWJU010000151.1 GCA_028865585.1 Elusimicrobiota bacterium
CCGGTTTGTTCGTGAACGTGATCCCTATTCCCTCATTGCCCAGTAATGATGTAGCTTGATATTCCATCGTCTCGCCTCCTCTTGTCCTGCAACAACAAGAGTCTAGCGAGGCGATGGCTTGTTTTTACAGGGCAACTGAAGAATTCAGGTTAGCCAGACTGATTACCAACTCAGAGGATAATTGTATTAGAACCTTTGCGGTAGGAATTAGAGGGCGCTACAGACTCCTTGATTCGCGCAGGGGTCTTAGGCAGCCGTTAATGTCTGTTCTAGGGCTTGTGTCACCTGGCGAGACCTCTGGGCGGCTATTGCCGGAAAATCCTTCTTTGTCGTATTGACAGCCTGTCGCACCCTTTTAACGGCGATTTCGAT
Source organism: Elusimicrobiota bacterium (assembly GCA_028865585.1). Classification (GTDB taxonomy): domain Bacteria; phylum Elusimicrobiota; class Elusimicrobia; order UBA1565; family UBA9628; genus JAGWJU01. The sequence goes on from JAGWJU010000151.1 coordinate 373, forward strand.
ACTACCAATTTTCTGCTTGGAATAGTTTAGGATTCTAAAACCCGTGGGAAGACCAGAAAATGCGCCGACTTCAAGAAGAAGAATATCGTCCATCTCCACGACACCGGAAGGTTCTCCGGTCTTGAAGGTGACATAGTAAACATCATCTTCCTCGTCATAATACTCCGAGAAGTCAATATTCATTAATCCCTTAAGTTCCTTTCTCATCTTTAGCCTCATATTCTTTCCCTTGTTTTGGACGCGCGACGGGATACGAAGTGCATATGCGCTTTGTCGTCCCATCGACGATTACGCAAAAATATGGGAACGGAAATGTTCCAGTCGAAACCTCGGTCGATTCATTCAGCTTCATGGTCGCAAACCGCTTATAATAATGAAACTGATTCTGATAGTGGCTTGAATATCTGACAGAATCAGGATTAATCAAAGTAGTTCCGATTTTGTCACCATTAGCCTTGTAATATGTCCTTTCCGGTTCCGAGCAAATTTTGTCCCACTTATTTTTCGATAGCGTAACCTCGCCGTGGTGGCGAGTCTGAAAACGGGCGAAACCCGAAGCGTCAAATAAGATATCCGGCAATCACTGCTCCAAGAATAACCTGCGCACCGTTTTCTGTCAAGGGGTACCTATTTTAGCATAAACCTCGCCACGCCTCCCCGCTTAAAAAATGGTGCCATCTTTGGCGCCATTCGGCAGGTAGAAAGCGTATCGGGTCGGCAGAGGCCGGCAGAAACGTCTAAAGCCCTTAGGACGGAGTAGCTCTATCCATTGAGCTATCGGGGCGTGAATCCGGGCTCTGCCGCGTCAATAGGACAGAAGCGCTTGGATCTCGCGGCCGTCGAGCTTGTCGCGGCCGCGCAGGAACCCCAGTTCCATCAGGAACGAAAGCCCCTCCACCGAGCCGCCCAGCTTTTCCACGAGCCGGCAGGCGGCCGCGGCGGTCCCCCCCGTGGCCAGCACGTCGTCCACCACCAGCACCTTCGCGCCGGCCGGCACGGCGTCGGCGTGGGCCTCCAGGCTGTCTTGGCCGTACTCGAGGCTGTAGGCGACGCCCACGGTCTTGCGGGGCAGTTTCCCCTTCTTTCGGATCAAAGTGACTCCGGCCTTCAGGCGCTGGGCCACGGGGCCGGCCAAGAGGAACCCGCGCGATTCGATGCCGGCCACCAGGGCGATGCCCCGATCGGCGAACGGCGCCGCCATCCGGTCGATGGCGTCCGTAAAGGCCTGCGCGTCGGCCAAAAGCGGCGTGATGTCCTTGAAGACGATTCCTTTCTTCGGAAAGTCCGGGACGTCCTTGATGAGCGAGCGCAGGTCTCGCGCGGGGGGCTTCATTTGGACTTGCGCTTTTTCTTGACGATGCGGCGGATGCCGGAGACCATGACGCGGCGGCGGATGACCTGCGGCATGAGGTTCTGGGAGTTTTTCTGACGGCCGATGGGCTGGCCCAGGATGTTGGTGCGCATCTGCGGCATGTGCCAGCCGGGCTGCAGATTGGGAGTCGCGGGCCGGGTCTCGTTGATTTCGATGAGGCCCATTTGATTCGCGATGCGGCGCAGGCGCAGAAGGGCCCGCTCCTCGATTTGGCGGATGCGCTCGCGGGAGAGCTTCAAGCGCTTGCCGACTTCCTCCAAGGTCATGGGGACCTTGCCGGTCAGGCCGTGGCGCAGCTCCACGATCATGCGCTCGCGGTCGCCGATTTCCTTGAGCGCCAGGCCCAGCTCGTCGTGCAGCTTCAGGACGGAGATGAGGTTCTCCGGGGACTGGTTGTCCGACTCGGAGATGGTGTCCTCGATGGTCATGTTCTCGTTGTCGCTGTCTATGGGCGTCTCAAGCGACCCGATGCCCTTGGCGGCCTCGGCCGCGTCCAAGACCCCGCGCACCTGGCGGGCCGTCCAGTGCATCTTGCGGGCCATCTCGGCCAGCGTCGGGTCGCGGCCCAGGGCCAAGTGCATCTTCTCCCACTGCTTGAGCCACTTGCGCAGGGCTTCCCAGGCGTGGGGCGGGATGCGGATGGTTTTGGACTGCTCCTCGACCGCGCGGCGGATGGACTGCTCGATCCAGTAGGACGCGTAGGTGGAGAAGCGATAGCCCTTCTTGGGCTCGAACTTGTCCACGGCGTGCATGAGGCCGAGGTTCCCCTCCTCGACCAAGTCCAGGAAGTCGATGCCCTGGCGGTGGTACTTTTTCGCGATGGGCACGACCAAGCGCAGGTTGGCCTCCATGATGCTCTGCTTGGCCGCGTGGTCGCCGCGCTTGGCCTTGCGCCAAAGCTTGTGCATCTCCTCGCGATCGACGTTCGCCAGCTTCTGAATGCCCCGGAAATACTGGGTGGTGATGTCCGTCGTTGGTTCCATGTCTCAGCGCTCCTTGGCCGCGCCCGGGATGAGAATTGCGAGAGAGTCAGCGGATTTCAAAGGGGGCCGCCTCCTTGACGGGTTTAAGGTCCTTTTCTTCCATGCCGTCCACGCGAGCGAACGGATGACCGGTCTTGATCATGTTCTTAAATCGGGCCAAATCCTCGCCGCGCCCCTGAACTTCCATCTCCACGCTTCCGTCCGTCCGGTTGCGCACCCAGCCCGCGAGACCCAGGCGCCGGGCGTTTTCCAGGACGAACATCCGGAATCCGACGCCCTGCACGCGGCCGCGGACCAGCAGGTATAGACGCGTCAAGGGCAAGGCGACTGGGATTCTACTATATATTTTCCGCGCTGCGGCGAGATCGGGCGCGAAAAAAGAATCGGGGTACTCAGGCTTGAACTGAGAACCTCCTGGTCCCGAACCAGGCGCTCTGCCAATTGAGCTATACCCCGTCAAATCCATCGGGGACCCGGGAATCGAACCCGGAACCTCTCCCACCCCAAGGGAGCGCTCTACCATTGAGCCAGTCCCCGTCTTAACCGCGCCGACGAACGAAAGCGGCGCTGGTTTCCTGCAAACGGCCTAGCTGGAAAGCTCCGAGACCAGGCTTTGAATCTCCTGGCGGATTTCCCGCAAAACTTTCGTCGCCGCCCCGGAGGCCGCGCCGTTTTGAGCCGACGGCAAATCGCCCGCGGCCGTCTTTGCGCCGCGTTTCCTTTCCCAAAGGGCCTTGCGCGCGCCGTCGAGCGTCAGGCGCCTCTTGTAGACGAGGTCCCGGATCAAGCCGATGGTCTCCACGTCCGCGCGGGTGTAGCGGCGGTGCCCGCTGGGCCGCCGCGAGGGGCGCAGGACGCCCAAGCGCGATTCCCAATAGCGGAGCGTGTAGGCCGGCACCTGCATCAGGCGGCTGATTTCCCCCATGGTGAAAAACTGCTTGTCCGGAAGGGGCGGAAGCTCTAAGGGCATCGAGGTCTTATTCGCCGGATTCCAAAAGATTGCGCGAGGCCTTGAAGCGCACGCCTCGGCGCGGCGGGACGGACACGGCCTTTCCCGTGCGCGGGTTGCGGCCCTGGCGCTCGCGGCGCTCCTTGACTCGGAACGTGCCGAAATTGGAGATGACGACTTTCTCTCCTCGGTTCAGGGCCGCCCGGATGGTGTCGAACGTAACCTCGACGGCCTGCGTCGACTCGGTTTTCGTCCCTAAAATTTTGGAGACTTCCTTGATGACGTCAAGCCTGTTCATTCCCGCTCCCTTTCCCCTTTTTGTCGTCTTTTCCGCCGTTGCCTTCTTTCTTTTTCTTGATGTCCTTGAAGATGTCCTCGGGCTTGAGATTCTTGAGTTCGGACTTGAAATTGCTGACCTCGTCCTCCGTAATGGGCTTGACCATCGTCTGGCA
>JAGWJU010000152.1 GCA_028865585.1 Elusimicrobiota bacterium
CGGTGGGCTTGTCGTTGATGTAGAAGTTCCCGGCGGCGTTTTGCAGGACTCTCTCCGCCAGCGCGGCCGCCTTGCGGTCTTGGGCGAAGACCGCGCCGGTCAAGGCGTAGGGCGAAGTCTTCTCGCATAGGGCCAGCGTTTGGGCGAACTTTTTCTCGGGGTAGGGATGCACGGTCAGCACGGGGCCGAAAATCTCCTCGACCATGGATTCGGCCTGCGGGTCGGAGGCCTCAAAAATCGTGGGTTCGATGAAGAAGCCCTCTTCGCCCCGGCTCCGTCCGCCCGAGACGAGGCGGCACTCGGGATTTTTTTTGGCGCGGGCGATGTAGCCTTTGATTTTCTCGAACGCTTTCTCATCGATGACCGCGTTCATGAAATGCGCGAAATCCTCGGGCGAACCCAGCGTGATTTCCGCTGCCATCCCGCGCAGAAGCTTCTTGACCCCCGGCCAGAGGGAATCGGGCACATAGGCGCGGGAGGCGGCCGAGCACTTCTGCCCCTGGTACTCGAAGGCTCCGCGCAAAAGCGCCACGGCCAAGGCCTCCGGATCCGCGCTGGCGTGCGCCACCACGAAGTCCTTGCCGCCGGTTTCGCCCACCAGGCGCGGGTAGGTTTTGTAGCGGCGGATGTTCGCCCCCACCTCGGACCACATGCCCTGGAAGACCGCGGTGCTTCCGGTGAAGTGCACGCCCGCCAAATCGGGCGAGGCCAGGAGCGCGGCGGAAATCTCCGCGGCCGGACCGCTGACCATATTGATGACGCCGTCCGGAAGGCCGGCCTTCTTGAAGAGCTCCATGATAAAGGACGCGGTGTAAACCGCCGCGGCCGCCGGCTTCCAGACCACCGTGTTGCCCATGACGGCGGGCGCGGAAGGCAAGTTGCCCGCGATGGAGGTAAAGTTAAAGGGCGTCACGGCGAAGACGAAGCCCTCCAACGCGCGGTGCTCCATGCGGTTCCAGGCCCCGGCAGGCGAAATCGGCTGCTCGGCGTAGATCTGCTCCGCGAAATGCACGTTGAAGCGCAAGAAATCGATGAGTTCGCACGCCGCGTCGATTTCGGCCTGGTAGGCGTTCTTGGACTGGGCCAGCATGGTGGCCGCGTTCAAGGTCTGCCGGAACTCCCCGGCCAAAAGCTCGGCGGCGCGCAGAAAAATCGCGGCCCGCTGCTCGAAAGGCGTCTGGGCCCATTCCGCGCGCGCCGCGAGCGCGGCCCTGGCCGCGGCCAAGGCCTCCTTGGCGCCGCCTTCGTGGTAGCGGCCCAGCAGGAATCCGCGCTCGTGCGGCGGCCGGCACTCTCCTGTTTTCCCGGTGCGCAGTTCCTTGCTTCCTATATAAAGGGGGATGTCCGCCTTGCGGGACTTCAGCTCGGTCAAGCGGGCCTTCAAGGCCGCACGCTCAAGGCTTTGCGGCGCGTAGTTCAACACGGGCTCGTTTTTTGGCGTCGGGACGGCGAATCGGGCGTTCAAAAGATCTCCTTTTTTCCCGTTGCAACCGAGGGGTTCATGATATAAAATTAAGAAAGAGAGGTGCCATCATGATAAAGCGGATTTTTCTCTTCCTCATCCTCAACCTGCTGGTCATTTTTACCGTCGGGATTCTCATCCAAGTTCTGGGGCTCAACCACTACTTGGCCGCGGCCGGAACAAACTACGGCTCGTTGCTGGTCTTCTGCGCGCTCTACGGCTTCGTGGGCGCCTTCATTTCCCTTCAGCTCTCGCGCTGGAGCGCCAAGCGGATGATGCGCATCCAGCTTATCGACCCGCAGAACCCCCAGGGCCGCTTCGAGGCGGACTTGGTCGAGCGGATCAAGTCTTTGTGCCAACGCGCGGGCCTTCAAACCCTGCCGGAAATCGGGGTTTACCAAAGCCCCGAGGTCAACGCCTTCGCCACCGGCCCCAGCAAGAAGCGCGCGCTCCTCGCCATTTCCAGTTCGCTCCTGAACCAAATGGACGGCCGCGCGGTCGAGGGCGTCCTGGGGCACGAGATTTCCCACATCGCCAACGGCGACATGGTCACCATGACCTTGGTGCAGGGCGTGGTCAACACCTTCGTCATTTTCCTTTCCCAGATCATCGCCTTCGCCATCGAACAAGCCGTAGAGCGGGACAGCGAGGGCGGGGGGTTGGGCTTCATCGCGCAGTTCTTCCTGGTCATGACCCTGGAAAGCGTCCTGATGTTCCTGGCCTCCCCGATCATCTACTGGGTCTCTCGCCGCCGCGAATACCGCGCGGACGCGGGCTCGGCCAAGCTCTCGGGAGCCGAGACCATGATCTACGCCTTGGATTCCTTGAAGCGCAGTCTCGGGATGGAAGACAAGCGCGCGCCCGCGCTCTCGTCCTTCAAGATCAACGGGCACGGCCACGGAATATGGTCTCTTCTCTTTTCGACCCATCCGCCGCTCGACGCGCGCATCGAGGCGCTGCGCCGTGGCTCCTACTCCTGATTGGATCCGGCCGGGGCGGCTGAGGGCGAAACTTCAAGGGCGCCTCGGCGCGACTCTATTTCGGCTTGAAGCTCCCTGCGGTCGCGCTCCCTTAAAAACCTCACGGTGATCTTGGGAAACTTCGGTTCCTGAACGTTCCTGATCTTGAGGCGCCCCGATCCGGACTGCGGCGCCTCCTCGCGGCACACGGAAGCGCTCTGCAGAGGAATCTTGACGCGCAAAGGAGCGCTGGCCAGCGGTATGGGCGTCGGGCGCCGCAGATAGGCGTGGGGATCCAGAAACCCCGCCACGTGGCCGTCGTCGATGGTAACGCGGTGGCTCAGGTACCAGAAAGCGGCGTAAGCGGCCGCCAGCAGCAAAAACGCCGCGGCGCCCCAAGACAAACGCCCCAGGCCCGCCGCCCAAAACGTCCAGCCTAAAACGCCGGCGCCAGCGGCCCCCAAACACGCGCTTAAGCGCTTGTCGGGCCAGAAGGTTTTCCCGGCCGCCGGAGTCTCGCGGACGTTCACGGCTTTGGCGCGCTGGAGAGGGCGCCAAAGAGAGCCGGCACCTCCTCAGGCCTTTGGGCAAAGGCGACGGGCTTCAAGTCCGCGCAGGCGAAAAGAGCGGGGTATTCCGGAGCAGAAAGCTTATGAGCCATGACGTAGTCCCTATCATCGGGCGAAATCCACGAGAGAACGCGGCGCGGCGAATGGCGGGCCAGCGCGGCCAAAGCCAGCGCCCGGGCTTTTTCATCCTCGGGCCGGCCCACCAGCTCGAGATAGAGCCGGCCGCGAGCCATCATGTCCGCGACGCGCGCGAGCCCCGCCTGTTTGGCCGCGGGCAGGGCCCGGGCGTCCGCGGCCAGCCCTTTAAGGCCCCAGGCCAGCCACTTCCGGTAGTTGGGGTTCCCGGTGACGTGGTGAAGCCGCCACACCGCCTCGAAGGCCGCGGCGTTCTCTTCCGGGACGACCGGCGGTGCGGCCGCGCCGTTCTGCGGCGCCCGGGACATGAATCCGCCGCGCTCGCGCTCCCAGAGGTCCTGAAAAAGGCCGCGCGCCAAAGAGTCCGCGGCCCGGCGTAAGGCGGGATCCGCCGTGATCTGAAAGAGCCCGCACAAGGCGGAAATCCGGGCCGACGCCTCCCCAAGCGACGCGTGAGGCGCCTCCAGCGGCTCGAGCGCAGAGCGGGTCCGCTCCAGCCAAGCGGCTCCCTCCGCCCCGGCAGCGGCGGCGCAGAGAAAAGCCTCGGCTCCCAAGGCGCCCGCGGAGCCGTCGGCGGCCAGGAACTCGGTCAGCGCGCGGGCGCGAGAGAGAAGATCCGCAGCGCCCCAAAAAACCGGCGCTAGGCGCGCCGCCTCATCTGGAGACGGCGGCGTCCCCGGCTTAAACGACGGCAATCCGGCAGGATTGTCGCGCGGCAAATCCCTGAGCGCGCGCTCGGCCGCGGCCCCCGCTTCAGCGTCTCCCCACTCTTCCCGCGCGTAGAGTAAAAGCCGCACCCCGTCCAACGCCGGCAGCCCGGCGTTCTTTTCCTTAAGAAGATCCCGCGCCGCGTCCTTGGCCCAGGAGGCTGGCACCTCGGCGAAGCTTTTCTCCCCGACCGCCCCGGTCCAGACGCCTTCGGAAGAGGCCATGCTCACTTGCTCCGGGCCGGCTCCGCCAGCTCGAACATCCGCTCCAGGGGCCGCTG
>JAGWJU010000153.1 GCA_028865585.1 Elusimicrobiota bacterium
GCAAGGCCCTTAAATTCTGGCGGCTCTACCCGACGCCCGGCTGGCATTACGGGCAGAAAGAGCTCGCGCTCATGGTCGTGGGCCTTGTCTCCAACGGGCTGCTCCTGCTCTTCGGCCTTTGGGGCGCCGTCCTGGCCTGGCGCAAGCGCTACGAAGTCGGGTTCCTGCTCTCCGTTCCCGCGGTGACGACTGTGGTCTGCGCTTTTTATTGGGCGGTGATGCGCTTCCATACGCCCGTAATGCTGTGCTTCATGCCCCTGGCGGGATATTCCGCCGCGAAAGCTCTGGATCGGATTTTTTCCGAATAAATGAGGAAGCTCCTAATCCTCGCCGCCTTGGCCGCCTTGGCCCGCCCTCTTCGCGCCGCCGGCGCGGCGGATGGGAGCGTCGGCTCGGCTCTTGAATCCGCAATCTCGGACGCCGTGAAAATGAAGGAAAGCGGCTACCCCGCGCCCTACTACGTCGGGATCACGGCGACGCGGTCCTCGGACCGCGAGGACGACTGCCGGATGGGCGCGCTCGACGCAAGCGCCGCCCAGAGCCAAAGCTTCGTCGTCGGCGACGTCCGGGTCGGCGGCTACGCCCTAGACAACTACCCTCCGGCGCCGCCCGGCAACTTCCTGGGCTTCCCCGTCAATCTCGGCGACGCCTTCGCCTTGCGCTACGGCCTCTGGCGCGCCCTGGACGCCGCCTACAAAGACGCCGCCGCGGGTTTCCTGCGCAAGGAGGCCCTGCGCGCGGTGCGCGGCAAGGCCGAGTACGACACGGACGACTTCTCCCGCGAGCGTCCTCGGGTCCGTCTGGAGACGGAACCCGCCCCGCCCTGGACCGGTCCCGAGCTGGCGGACGCCTGCCGGGAAGGCAGCGCGGCGTTCCGCAGCACGCCGAATCTTCTTGGCGCGGACTCCCGCGTCATCGAATCCGACTTCTGGTCCCGCCTCAGGGATTCCGAGGGCAGCAAAGTCGACTTCGGCGGACGCTACGCGGAATTGGACCTCAACGCCTCGGAGCGGACGGCGGACGGCTTGGAGGTCCGCGCCTCGCGCAGCCTGGTGGCGGTCTCGAGCGCCGATTTTCCCTCCGCCGCGGTGATCCGTTCCGACGCCAAGGCCGTCCTTTCGGATCTGGCGCTTCTCAAGGTGGCCCGGACGACCTCGCCGTTCGACGCGCCGGCCCTGCTCGATCCCTCGATCTCGGGGGCCGTCATCCTGGCCTTGGGCAAGCGCCTTTCCGGTGAGGATCTGCGCAATCCCTACGGCGCCCAGATTTTCCAAGGCAAACTCGGCACTCGGGTCCTGCCGCGCGGAATCACCTTGGAGGACGATCCGACCTTGGCCTCGTTCGGCGGCGTCTCGCTGGCCGGGCACTACGCCTACGACGATCAGGGGATGCCCGCGCGGAAGGTCGTCCTCGTCCAAGACGGAATCCTGAGGAACTTCCTGCTCTCCCGCCACCCGATCATCGGCTTCCCTCATTCCAACGGCCACGGCCGCGGCGCCCCGGGATACTGGATCACGGGCTTTCCCGGCTCGCTCATCCTCGTCGCGCGCAAGCCCCTGGACCGCGCCAAGCTCGTCGCGCTTTTGCGCCGCGAGTGCCTTAAGCGGGGCAAGCCCTACGGCATCCTGGCCGAGCATTTGATCGGCCTTTCGCAGAACGGGCAGGCCTCGGGCGAGGGGTCCATCCGCGTCGTCTGCGAGATGGTCTACCTGGTCGACGCGCGCACCGGAAAACTCACGCTCATCCGCAACCTCGATTTGGTCGGAACTCCGCTCTACATCCTCAACAACATCCTGGCGGTAGGTTCAAACCCGCGCGTCGAAAATTCCGTGGCGGACGGGGTCCCCGTGTCCGTGGTCGCTCCCAGCCTTCTGCTCTCAGACATCGAGACCCAGCGCTCGGACGAAAGCCCCCGGAAAGGCCCCGTGCTTCCGCCGCCGCGCGCGCCAAAAAACGCCTTTTTTCAACCGCGCGCCATCGTTCCGACCATCCCGCAAACGGCTTACGTGGAAGTGGTGCGCTACGCGCTCAAGACTCCGCCGGCGGCTTCAGCGTTGACCGCGTTGCCCGGCGTTTCGCGCGTAAGCGTGCGCCGCGGCCCCGCGGGCGACGCCGTCGAAATCGAGATTTCCGGACCAGACATCGCGGCGCTCGGAAAGAACCTGCGGAGGCTCGACGCCGCCCTGGCCGCCGCGGCTCCGCTCGCTGAAATCATAAAATCCGTCTTGTGCCCGCCCTTGCCGCTGCCCGCCTACAAGGCGCGCTTCGGCGGGGCTTGGCCGCTGCCGGAGAAACCATGACGCGCAAGAACAAAGCCGTATTCCTCGACCGCGACGGCGTCCTCGTCACGGAGGCCGACTACCTGCGGCACGAAAAGGATCTGCGCCTCTTGCCCGGCGCCGCCGCTTCCCTGGTCCGCCTGCGCCGCGCGGGCTTCAAGCTCATCGTCGTGACCAACCAGTCCGGCGTGGCGCGCGGGTATCTCTCGCTTGCGACCCTCGCTCGCATCCACCGCCTTCTGCACGCTCTGCTGCGGCAAAAAGGCGCGCGCTTAGACGCCATTTATTTCTGTCCGCACCATCCCGAAGCCGACCGGCGCGTGCGATGCCGATGCCGCAAGCCGGGCACGCTGATGCTGGAAAAAGCCGCGAGGCGGTTTTCCATCGATTTCTCGTCATCATATTTTGTGGGCGACACGTCGACCGACGTCTTGACGGCCAAGAACGCCGGCTGCCGCTCCATCCTGGTCAAGACCGGCTACGGCGGCAAGGACGGCGCCTACCGCGCCAAGCCGGACGCCGTGGCGCGCGACTTGGCCGACGCGGCGCGCCTCGTCCTCGCGCGGGAAAAAGCCCTTAAAAAAGACGATCGGGCGCGCCGATGAAAAAGCTCCGCCCCGAGGAATGGTTGGCCGCCGGCCTGGCCTTTCTTATTCGCGCGGCCTTCGTCTTGAAGCTCGGCGCCTCGCGGTTCTACCAAATCGACGAGGGCGGCTTCGCGGGCGACGCGCTGCGCCTGGCCCGCGATGGGAGCTTTGGGCCGCACGCCGTGGCGCCGCTGGTGCCCGCGTTCTTCGCCGCGTTCTTTCGCCTGATGGGATCAAGCCTTCTTTACCCCCGCTTGGCCAACGCCGCCCTGGGCGCGCTGCTCGTTCTCGTCGTCGGCCGCATGACCGAGGATCTCTCGGGCTCCAAGCGCGCCGGCCGCTTCGCTTTGGCCGTTTCCTGCGTCTATCCCTTTTTCATCTACTACAGCGGACTCCTGCTCTCGGAGATTCCCTACACGCTGCTCGCGGCGGCGGGCCTTTGGCTCTTCGCCCGAAGCCTCAAGCCGGAGCGCTTCTCGGCCGGGGCCTGGGCGCTGGGCGCTTTTTTGCTGGGCCTGGCCGCCCTGGCCCGCCCGGAGGCCGAGTTCATCGCGCCCTGCCTTTGGGCCCTGGCCCTCTTCTTCGTGTTGGCGCGGCGCCTCTCCGCCAAGGCTTGGGCCGCGGGCGTCCTGTGCTGGCTTTTGCCCGTCGCGATCTGGTGCGCGCGCAACCGGGTTGAGGCGGGGACCTTCAAGCTCGACGATCACGGCGGCATCACTCTTTTGGAAGGCACCATGCTGCTCGACCTGAACGAAATCGACACGGGCGTGGCCGTGAAGACCCTTGAGCAGACGCCCTTCTACCAGAAGGCGCAGTCGCTTTCGGAGCCCGCGCAAGACGGCCTCTACTTCCACGAGGCGCTCAAGTTCATGGCCGAAAATCCCGTCGAAACTCTCGGGCAATGGGCGTATAAGTTCGTGAGCTTCTGGCGCTTCTACCCGCGGCCGGGCAAGCGCTACATCGACACGAAGACCAGCGAGCCCAACCTCGGGTTCCATCATGACGCCCTCATCGCCGTGAGCCTCCTGACCGAGCCCTGGCTCATTCTGGGCGGGGCCTGGGGGCTTCTGCTTCTCTGGAGAAAGCGCGCGGAAATTTCCATCCTCATCCTCTTCATCCTGGCCACGATGGGCATCCACATGGTGAGCGTGAGCCAGATGCGCTACCGGCTGCCGGTGATGCCCGAGATGATTTTGGGCTTCTGCGTCCTGGCGGACGAGGTCCTGAAGGACCGGAAAA
>JAGWJU010000007.1 GCA_028865585.1 Elusimicrobiota bacterium
ACGCCGCACACGAAGTTCAAGGCGAAGCTCTACGTTTTGACGAAGGAAGAAGGCGGGCGGCACACGCCGTTCTTCAAGGGGTATAGGCCGCAGTTCTACTTCCGGACCACGGACGTGACGGGAACGGTGACGCTGCCGGCGGGCGTGGAGATGGTGATGCCGGGCGACAACATCGACATCGAGTGCGAGCTCATCTGCCCCATCGCGATGGAGAAGGGGTTGCGCTTCGCCGTGCGCGAAGGCGGCCACACCGTCGGCGCAGGCGTCGTCAGCGACATCATCGCTTAAAATTCAGGAAAATAAGGTATAATAACATGGCAGAGACGGCGGTTGGTCCTCAGCAGAGAATTCGCATTCGCCTTCGGGCTTACGACTATCGCATTCTGGACGCGAGCGTCGGCAAGATTGTCGAAACGGCGCAACGCACGGGCGCGGTCGTTTGCGGCCCGATTCTGTTGCCGACCCGCATCAAGAAGTACACGGTGCTGCGGTCTCCGCATGTCGATAAAAAGTCGCGCGAGCAGTTCGAGATGCGCATTCACAAGCGCCTTATCGAGCTCAACAGCACGACGCAGCGGACGGTGGACGAGCTCATGAAGCTCGACTTGCCGGCCGGCGTGGACGTGGAAATCAAGCTTTAAAGGATTTGGGGAACGGTTTAAACATGGCAGAGACGGAAGAGGCGGCGAAGACGGAGGGCGTCAAAAAAGCGCCTGTCAGTTTCCGCGATATCTTGGGCGAAAAAGTGGGGATGACGCAGATTTATCACCCCAAGAGCCGGAACCTGTGCGACGTCACCATGGTCAAGGCGGGGCCGTGCGCCGTGCTCCGCGTCAAGACCGCGGGGGGCTCGGACGGCTACAACGCCGTTCAGCTGGCTTACGGCGCCCGCAAGGAAAAAAATCTGCCCCAGCCTCTTCTGGGCCAGTTCAAGAAGGCCGGCGTCGCGCCCGCGCGCTTCGTGCGCGAGTTCCGGGTCAAGGACGCCAAAGGGCTGGAAGCCGGTCAAACCGTCGCGGTCGGCGAAATTTTCAAGTCCGGCGACTACGTCGACGTCCGCGGCGTGTCCAAGGGGCATGGGTTCGCCGGCGTCATGAAGCGGCACAATTTTCGCGGGCTTCCCGCCTCGCACGGCGCCTCGGACAAGGAGCGCTCTCCGGGCTCCTTGGCCGCCCGTCGTTCCCTGGGCCGGGTGCTTCCGGGCCAGCGCATGGCCGGCCGCATGGGCCACGAGAGCGCGACCTCCCAGCATCTGGAGGTCGTTAAAGTCGAGGCGGAGCAGAATCTGATTTACGTGATGGGCCCGGTTCCCGGCCCGCGCGGCGGATTAGTGTCCGTCTCGGAGACGGCCAAGGGCCGCAAGGTTCGCGTCGAGGCCGCCAAGGCGACGGTCAGGAAGGACAAGATGGGCAACATCATCGGCAAGGCGCCGACCAAGGCGAAGAAGGCTTAATTATGCAGGCACCCCTTTTGAACGCGCAGGGCCAGGAAGTCGGCAAAATCGAGCTCCCGGAGAAAATCTTCGGGTGCACGCCCAACGCCCAGTTCCTCCACGAGATCGCGACCATCCACGAGGTGAACCAGCGCCGCTGGACGGCCAACACCAAGAGCAAGGCGGAGGTCTCGGGCTCGGGCAAGAAGCCTTGGAAGCAGAAGCACACGGGCCGCGCCCGGGCGGGCTCCATCCGCTCTCCCCTGTGGCGGCACGGCGGCGTCATTTTCGGCCCCCGCGCCAATCGCGGCGCGCGCCGGACCCTGCCGGCCCGCAAGGCCAAGGAGGCCTTGGCGCAGATCCTTTCGGATCGGTTCTCCAGCGGCGGCATCATTTTCGTGGATAAAATCGAGGTGGCCGAGCCCAAGACCAAGGCCGTGGCGCAGATCCTTAAGAACCTTAAGTGCGCGGGGCCGGGGCTGGTGATGATTCTTGATTCGGCCGGCGCGAATCTGGCCCGCGCCAGCCGCAATCTCCCGAATTTGGAGCTGGCCTTGGCCGCGGACTTGAATGCCTACGGCGTCCTGCGGGCGCGCCGCCTGGTGCTGACCGCCGGCGCCCTGGAAAAACTCTCCGCCCGCTGGAACTAACCGTGTCCGAAACGAAAAATTACCAGACGCTGGTCCGCCCCATCCTTACCGAGCGCAGCACGCTGCTTAAGGAAAAGCATAACCAATATTTCTTCGTGGCCGACCTGGACGCCACCAAGACCGGCATCAAGAAAGCCGTGGAGGATCTCTTCAAAGTGAAGGTCGCCTCGGTGCGCACCATGATCGTTCCCGGCAAGACGCGCCGCATGGGCCGGAGCGAGGGACGCAAGCCGGACTGGAAGAAGGCCGTGGTCACCCTCGAAGCGGGCCAGAAGATCGATTTCACCCAGGAGACCGTATAAGCCATGCCGGTAAAAACATACAAACCCAGGACCCCGTCGCTGCGGCACATGAGCCGGGCCGATTTCTCGGAGTTGAGCAAAGTGCGCCCGGAGAAGAGCCTTATGCGCCGGCTCTTGAAGACCGGCGGACGCAACAACACCGGCACCGTCATGGTGCGCCACCACGGCGGCGGCCACAAGAGGGCCTACCGCGTCGTCGATTTCAAGCGGGATAAATTCGGCGTCCCGGCCAGGGTCGCCACCATCGAGTACGATCCCAACCGCAGCGCGCGCATCTGCCTGCTTCACTATGTTGACGGGGAGAAGCGCTACATCGTTCACCCCGCGGGCCTGCGCGTCGGCGATTCGGTGATGAGCGGCCCCAAAGCCGAGATCAAGACCGGCAACGCGCTCCCGCTGACCAATATTCCGGACGGCTCTTTCGTGCACAACATCGAGCTTCAGCCCGGCCAGGGGGCCCGCATGGTGCGCTCGGCCGGCGGCCAGGCGCAGATTATGGGCCGCGAGGGCGGCTACGTGCAAATGAAGATGCCCTCGGGCGAAATCCGCATCGTGCCGGAAGCCTGCATGGCGACGCTGGGGCAGGTTTCCAACGCGGACCACAACATGGTGAGTTTGGGCAAGGCCGGACGCTCGCGCCACCTGGGCATCCGCCCGACGGTGCGCGGCGGCGCCATGAACGCGACCGACCACCCTCTGGGCGGCGGCCGCGGCAAGTCCAAGGGCGGCAATCATCCGCGCTCCCCGTGGAACCAGCCGGCCAAGGGCTACAAGACCCGCAACAAGCGCAAGATTTGGGGCTGGATGATCGTGGCCGATCGGCGCGAGAAGAAAATTTTAGGCTAGGAACGAGACTATGGGACGATCGACGAAGAAAGGGCCGTACGTGGACCCGCGGCTTGTGGAGAAGATCCAAAAGATGGGGGGCGACAAGAAGCCCATCAAGACGTGGTCCAGGGCCTGCACCATCACTCCCGAGTTCGTCGGGCACACGTTTTCCGTGCACAACGGCCGCAAGTTCCTGCCGGTCTACGTGACCGAACAGATGGTGGGCCACAAGCTGGGCGAGTTTTCTTTCACCCGCTTTTTCCGCTCCCATGGCGGCATGAACAAAGAGTCCAAGGATCTGACCTGAGATGGAAGCCCAAGCCAAAGCCCGTTTTCAGCGTTATGGAGCCCGCAAGGTGGCCCAGCTTTTGAAGGAAATCCGCGGCAAGAGCGTGCTTGAGGCCGAGGAAATCCTGCCCACCGTGCCCCGCGCCTGCCGCGTCATGGTTGAGAAGGCCGTCAAGTCGGCCGCCGCTAATTTGGCCATCAAGCTCAGCCGCGCCGGCAAAACCGTGGTGCCGGAGCGGGTCTTCATCAAGTCGTGCTGGGCGGGCGCCGGCCCGATGGGCCACATGAAGCGCGTGCTGCCCGCGCCGCAGGGCCGGGCCATGACCTTCAAGCGCAAGGTCAGCCATTTGACCGTGATCGTTTCCGACGGCGTCGAGGAGAACAATTAATGGGACAGAAAGCCCACCCCCGTGGCCTGCGCCTGGGCTATATCGTCGACTGGCAGTCGCGCTGGTTCGCGCCGCGCCAAATGCCCGATTTGATCGGGGAAGATTTCAAGATCCGCAGCCTTATCAAGAACGCTTTCCGCCAGGCCGCGGTGAGTTCGGTGGTCATTGAGCGCGCCGGATCCTATCTGCGCGTCAACATCCACACCGCGCGGCCGGGCGTGGTCATCGGCAAGCGCGGCGCGGACATCGAAGCGCTGCGCACGCAAATCGAATCCTTGACCGCCCGCAAGACGTTCGTCAACGTCATGGAGATCAAGGAGCCGGAGTTGGACGCCAAGCTCGTGGCCGAGGCCATCGCTTCCCAGCTCGAGAAGCGCATCGCCTACCGGCGCGCCATGCGCCGGGCCATGGAACGCACCATGCAGGCCGGGGCGCTGGGCATCAAGGTCCGCGTCGGCGGCCGCTTGAACGGCTCCGAAATCGCGCGCACCGAGTGGCTGCGCGAGGGCCGCATCCCGCTGCACACGTACAGCGCGGACATCGACTACGGCGCGGTCGAGGCTATGACCGTCGCCGGCCTTATCGGCGTCAAGGTCTGGATTTTCAAGAAATTGCTTTTCGTCAAGAACCCGAAGGAACTTTTGAAGTTCGTCAAGAAGGATTCCCCCGTTTTGACCGCCGGCCACGTTCAGGAAACGCAAGCCGCCGCGGCCCAGGCGGAGCAAAAGCCCGCCGCGCAGGAGGCTCCCCGTGCTGATGCCTAAGCGGGTCAAATACCGCAAGCCGCACAGCCATCCGCGCATCAAGGGTCTGGCCAAAAGAGGGACCAACATTGCCTTTGGCGAGTACGCCTTGAAGGCCTTGGAGCCCAAGTGGGTGACCGCGCGCCAAATCGAGGCCTCACGCGTGGGCATCGGCCGGCACCTGAAAAAGGGCGGCAAGCTTTGGGTTCGCATCTTTCCGGACAAGGCCGTGACCAAGCATCCGGCCGAGACGCGCATGGGAAAAGGAAAGGGCGCGCCGGACCATTGGGTCGCCGTGGTCAAGCCGGGCCGCGTTCTTTTCGAGATCGAGGGCATTTCGCGCGACGAGGCCAAGGCGGCTCTGCGCATCGCGGCTTACAAGCTGCCCATCCGAACCAAGTTTATCGCCCGGGAGCACCTATGAAGGCCAAAGAAAGAGAATCGTTGAGGAATTTGTCTTCGGCCGAGCTGGAGGCCCATCTGCGCAAGGCAGGCGAAAAGCTCTTCCGCCTGGCCTTTAAGCACAAGACCGCGCCGCTGGACAATCCGGCCGAGCTGCGCACGCTGCGCCGCCATGCCGCCCGGCTCAAGACTTGGATCGCCCAGAAGGGCGAAGAGGGGGCGTCATGACGGAGGCCGTGCAGACCAAGGAAGAGCGCGCGCGGCGCAAGGTGTTCCGCGGCGTGGTGGTTTCGGACAAGATGAACAAAACGCGGGTCGTGGAGGTCGTGCGCTTGGTCCGCCATCCGTTTTACGAGAAAATCAGCAAGAAAATGAGCCGGTTCGCCGCTCACGACGAGACCAATGCGTCCCATTCCGGCGACTTGGTCGAAATTTCCGCCACGCGGCCGTTGTCCAAGACCAAGCGCTGGCGCGTCGTGCGCGTGGTCAAGGGCGCGCCGACGACGGGGGCTTAGGCTCGAGGATTTTTCATGATTCAGCTTCGATCGATTATCAAAGTGGCGGACAACTCGGGCGCGCGCAAGCTTCAGTGCTTCCACGTTTCCGGCGGCAGCTATCGGCGTTACGCGGGCCTTGGCGACGTCATCGTCTGCAGCGTCCGCGATGCCCTGCCGCACGGCGCCATCAAGAAGGGCGACGTGGTCAAGGCCGTCGTGGTGCGGGTGTCCCGCAACACGCGCCGTCCGGACGGCTCCTACGTGCGCTTCGACGACAACGCCGCGTGCCTCATCGACGACAAGGGCGAGCCCAAGGGGACGCGCGTGTTCGGCCCCGTGGCGCGCGAACTGCGCGAGAAGGAGTACTTGAAGATTATTTCCCTGGCCCCCGAGGTGGTCTGACGATTTATGAAGTTTAAAATCCGCAAGAAAGACAGAGTCATGGTGATGGGCGGCCGCGATCGCGGCAAGATCGGCGAGGTCTTGAAGATTTTCCCCGACGAAGAGCGCGTTTTGGTGGCCAAGGCCAACATCGTGACCAAGCACCGCAAGGCGACGCAGACCGATCCGTCCTCCATCCAAAAGCTGGAGGCTCCCCTGCCCTATTCCCGGGTGATGCTGGTCTGCCCCAAGTGCGAAAAGCCCGTGCGGCCCAAGATGGATCGGCTGCCGACGGGCGAATCCGTGCGGGTTTGCCGGAAGTGCGGGGAAACGATTCTATGAGCGCTCAGAAAACGGACGCGGCGGCGCCGGTCAAGCAGCAGCCCAAACCCAAGCCCGCCAAGAAAGGCGGCGAGGGCCAGGCCGCGGCCCCGGCGATGGCGGTCTCGGACGGCCGCGAGGTCAAGCACGCGGCGCCGCGCTTGAAGACGTACTACCAGGAGAAGGTCGTGCCCTCCCTGATGGAGAGCCGGGGCCTCAAGAACCCGTTCCAGGTGCCGCGCCTGGTCAAGATCGTCATCAACAGCGGCGTCTCGGCGGCGCGCGAGAACGTCCAGATTTTGGAGGCCGTGCGCTACGATCTGGCCATGCTGGCCGGGCAGTGGCCGCAGGTGCGCCGCGCGTCCAAGTCCATTTCCAATTTCAAGCTGCGCATGGGCATGCCCATTGGCTTGCGCGTGACCCTGCGCGGGGACCGGATGTACGAATTCCTGGACCGGCTTATTTCTGTCGCTTCTCCTCGCCTGCGCGACTTCCGGGGTTTGGACGCGCGAGGCTTCGACGGCCGGGGCAACTACAACCTGGGCCTGCGCGATCAGATGATTTTCCCCGAGGTCAACGTGGAGAAGGCCGTGCGCCAGCAGGGGATGAACATCACCATCGTCACGACGGCGGGCGGGGACGATTTGGGAATGGAGCTGCTCCGCTTGATGGGCATGCCCTTTAAAGCCGCCGCGGGGGGGAATTAAGGCGATATGGCGACGACCGCATGGCTGGCCAAGCTTAAGAAGCCGCAGAAATTTTCGACGCGCTACCACAACCGCTGCCAGATTTGCGGACGGCCGCGGGCGTACTACCGCGATTTCGGGCTGTGCCGCATTTGCTTCAGGAAGATGGCCCATGACGGCCTGATTCCGGGCGTAAGAAAATCCTCCTGGTGAGATCATGGATACAATTGCAGACTTGCTGACAAGCATCCGTAACGCCGGAGCCCGGTTCAAGGATCGGGTGGACGTGCCGTCCTCCAAGGTCAAGATGGAGATCGTGCGCATCCTCAAAGACGAGGGCTTCATTGCCAATTTCAAGCCCCTCTACGCCGCCGAATCCAAGCGCGGAACCATCCGTATCTTTCTGAAGTATTCGC
The DNA here is from genome assembly GCA_028865585.1 of Elusimicrobiota bacterium. Lineage (GTDB taxonomy): Bacteria > Elusimicrobiota > Elusimicrobia > UBA1565 > UBA9628 > JAGWJU01. Next base: position 7,336 of record JAGWJU010000007.1, read on the forward strand.
CGACGAAGGAGCCGGTCATCCGCGGCCTGCGCCGCATCTCCAAGCCGGGGTGCCGGATCTACCGTTCTTATTCCGATCGGATCATCGAGCGGGGCGGCGGCGTGATGACGATTTTTTCCACGTCCCGCGGCGTCATGACGCAGAAGGAGGCCCGAGCCAAGAAAGTGGGCGGCGAAGTCCTCTGCCAGGTGTGGTGACATGAGCCGAACGGGAAAGAAGCCGATCGTCGTTCCGTCGGGAGTCCGCGTTGAAATCGCGCAAGGCGCGGTGACGGCCAAGGGTCCCAAAGGCGAGGGCCGCGAACCATTGCCCAGGGCCGTGACCGCGGCGCTTGTCGAGGGGCAAATCCGCATCGCCGCCGACCTTAAGGCGGGCAAGGATATTTCCGCCCTCTACGGCCTGACGCGCGCGCGCGTCAATAATTTGGTTCAGGGCGTCGCCGTGGGCTACTCCAAGGTGCTCGAGATTGCGGGCCTGGGCTTCAGGGCCGAGGCCGCCGGGCAGAAGCTCACCTTCTCGCTGGGCAAGTCCCACCCCGTTTTGTTCGACGTGCCGGCGGGCGTCGCCGTGGCCGTCGATCCGAAAAAGACCACGCTGACCGTGACCGGCGCCAGCAAGGATTTGGTCGGCGAGATCGCCGCCAAGATCCGCGCCTTGCGTCCCCCGGAGCCTTATAAAGGAACCGGAATCCATTACAAGGGCGAGCACATCCGCCGCAAGGCCGGAAAGACGGCGGCCAGCGCGGGCGCCGCGAAGAAATAGGAGAGTCCGAATTTCGCCATGAAGAATAAATGGATTCGCTACGAATACCGCCGCTCCCGCACGCGCCGCCGCGTGCGCGGCGCCCAGGGCGAGCGCCCGAGGCTCTGCGTTCATCGGAGCCTGACGGCGATTTACGCGCAGGTCATCGACGACGCCAAGGGGGCGACCGTGGCCGCGGCGTCCTCGTTCTCTCCTGAGATTGCGCAGAAAGGCAAGGCCGCGAAAAACGTGGAGTCCGCCAAGAGGGTCGGCGAACTCGTGGCCAAGAAGGCGCTGGCGGCCGGCGTCAAGAAAGTGGTTTTCGATCGCGGGGCGTACTTGTATCACGGACGAATCAAAGCCCTGGCCGAGGCGGCGCGCACGGGCGGCCTCGAATTCTAGGGGATATCATGGAAAAAACAGCGACAACGACGGTGGAAGAGACCAAGAGCGACGGAGCCGCGGCGGCTGCTCCGGCGGCCGCGCCGCGCCGCCCCGTCGTCCAGGATCCGAAGGCTTTTAAGGAAACGGTGGTCGCCATCAACCGCGTGGCCAAAGTGGTCAAGGGCGGCAAGAGATTTTCTTTTTCGGCCCTGGTCGTGATCGGCGACGGTGCCGGCGCGGTCGGCGCGGGGCTCGGCAAGGCCCGCGAAGTCCAGGCCTCCATCCAGAAGGGGCACGCCCAGGCGCTCAAGAGCCTGGTCCGCTTCCCGCTCGTGAAGGGAAGCATTCCCCATGAGATCATTTCCAAGTACCGCTCCGGCAAGGTGTGGATGCGCCCGGCCTGCGCGGGAACGGGCGTCATCGCGGGCCGCGGCGTGCGCGCCGTCTTGGAAGCGGGCGGCGTCAAGGACGTCCTCAGCAAGAGCTTGGGCAGCTCCAACGTTTTCAACGTCGTCGGCGCCACGCTGGAGTGCTTGAAGCGCCTGCGCACGGCCGAGGAGATCGCGAAGTTGAGGGGCAAGTCATGATTCATCTCGGCAACTTGAGTCCCAAGGCCGGCGCGCGCCGCCGCCGCCGCCGCCTCGGCTTCGGAGAAGGCTCAGGCCACGGGCAGACCTCCACCAAAGGCCAGAAAGGGCAAAGAAGCCGCTCGGGCGACGGCAAGATGCCGGGCTTCGAGGGCGGCCAAACGCCCGTCCTGCGCCGGGTGCCCAAGCGCGGCTTCTCCAACAGGGCGTTCAAAAAAACTTTCCGTCTCGTCCAGTTGTCCGACATCGAGCGCGTGTTCAAGAATCAGAAGGAAGTCTCCTTAGAGGCCCTGCATATCCACGGCCTGGCCTCCGGCAAGGACCGCGTCAAGATTTTGGGGACCGGAACTCTCAGCCGCCCCTACCGGGTCTCCGCCCACGCGTTCTCCGCGTCGGCCCGGGAGAAAATCAAGGCGGCCGGCGGAGAAGCCGTTTCCGTCGCCTCATGATCGAGAAAGTCACCGATCTCTTCGACTCCCAGGATCTTCGCCGCCGGGTGATCTACACCTTGGTGGCCCTGGCCGTCTTCCGGGTCGGCGCGGCGATTCCCATTCCCGGCATCAACGCGGACGCCTTGAAGGCCATTTTCTCCGAGCGCGGCGGCCTGCTCAATTTCCTCAACATCTTCTCCGGCGGCGCCCTTTCCCAGTTCTCGATTTTCTCCATGGGCGTCATGCCCTACATCAACGCCTCCATCATCATCAGCCTCCTGCAGGGAGCCCATGTTCTTCCTTATCTGGATCGCCTCGCCAAAGAAGGGGAGTTGGGCCACCGCAAACTCAACTCCATCACCCGCTATCTGACGCTGGGTTTGGGCGCGTTTCAGGCCTTCGGTCTCACCATCATGATCTCCAAAATGCCCGCGCCCGGAAACCTGCCCGTGGTTTCTAATCCCACGTGGAGCTTCTACTGTCTGACCGTTCTTACGCTCACCGCGGGCACCATGTTCGTCATGTGGCTGGGCGAGCAGATGACCGAACAGGGCATCGGCAACGGCGTGTCCCTCATCATCTTCGCGGGCATCGTGCAGCGCCTGCCCAGCGCCACCATCGATTTCATCCGCCTCATTCAGGCCGAGGAAATGGGCATCCTCGAGGCCGCCATCATCGTGGCGCTCTTGCTGGCCGTGACCATCGCGGTCGTCTGGGTCGAGACGGCCCAACGCAAGATTCCCGTGCAGTACGCCAAACGCGTGGTCGGGCGCAAGATGTACGGCGGCGCGCAGAGCTACCTGCCCTTGAAGGTGGACCAGTCCGGCGTCATCGCGGTCATCTTCGCGGTCTCCCTTCTGGCCGTGCCCATCACCGTTTCTCAGTTCGCCCGCAACGCTCCCTGGGCGCAGAAGCTGGCCGACTTCATGTCGCGGGGCGACTGGGTTTATCAGGCGATTTACGCCGGGCTCATCATTTTCTTTTGCTATTTCTACAACTCCGTCTCCATCAATCCCGTGGATTTGGCCGACAACATGAAGAAGTCGGGAGGATTCATCCCCGGCTACCGGCCCGGCGAGGCGACCGCCTCCTACATCGAGTGGGTCTTGGAGCGCATCACCTTGGGCGGCGCCCTGTTCGTGGCCTTCATCTGCGTCCTTCCCGACTGGCTGCGCCGCAAGTTCAACATTCCCTTTTTCTTCGGCGGCACCGCGCTCCTCATCGTCGTCGGCGTGGCGCTCGACACCATGGGGCAGCTCGAGGCCCAGCTCATCATGCGCAACTACGAGGGCTTCCTTAAGAAGAGCGGCAAGCTCCGCCAGCGCTGGTTCAACGTGGGAAGCTAGCCGATGATCGTCATTCTGCTTGGTTCGCCGGGCTCGGGCAAGGGGACGCAGAGCAAGATTTTGAGCGCGCGCTACGGCTTCGTGCACCTGGCCACGGGAGACGTTTTTCGCGCCGAGATGCAGGCAAAAACCCCGCTGGGGGTGAAGGCCGCGGACTACGTCAAGGCCGGACGCCTCGTTCCCGATGCCGTCGTGACCGAGATGGTCGCAGGACGCCTGGACTCCCGCAAGGACTATCTTTTGGACGGCTTTCCCCGCAATCTGGATCAGGCCACGGCCCTTTCGCGGCTTTTGTCTCCCGCCGGACAAACCGTGAACTTGGCGATTTTCCTGAGCCTGCCGCGCCAAGAAGCCCTGCGCCGCCTGGCCTCGCGGATGGTGTGCGTGAAGTGCGGCGAGGTTTACAACGCCGCCGGCCGCCCTCCGAGGACGGCGGGAAAATGCGACGCTTGCGGCGGCGAGGTCGTGGTGCGGGAAGACGACAAAGACGCCACGGCCGAAAAGCGCATCATGATTTTTGAGGATTTGACCAAACCCCTGGTCGCCTACTATAAGGCCGAGGGCGTCCTGCGCGAAGTGGACGCCGCCAAGAGCCCGGACGCGGTGGCAGAGGAGCTTTCCTCCATCATCGAGTCCGCGCGGGTGCGCAGCTGATTTATGACGGCGACAAGGACCATCGAGATGAAGAGCCCGGAGGAAATCGCGATTATGCGCGAAGCGGGCCGAGTCGTCTCCGAGATCCTGGAGATTTTGTCCAAGGCCGCTCTGCCCGGCACGACCACGGCCGAGCTCGATCGCATCGCGCGCGGAGAGCTCGCGGCGCGCAAGGCCCAGCCGGCGTTTCTGGGTTACCGCGATTTTCCCGCGACGCTCTGCGTTTCGCTCAATTCCGAGGTGGTGCACGGCATCCCGTCGGAGAAGCGGCGGCTGGCGGAAGGCGATCTGGTGAGTCTCGATTTCGGCGCCGTGGTGCGCGGCTTCTTCGCGGACGCGGCGGTGACCGTCGGCGTCGGGAAAATTTCCGCGCGGGCTGCGGAGCTCCTGCGCGCGACCAAGGAGTCTCTTGATTGCGGCATCGACGCGTTTGTGGCCGGAGCGCGCCTGGGCGATATTTCAAACGCCGTGCAGTCGCGCGCGGAATCGGCGGGGTTTTCCGTCGTCACGGATTTTGTGGGCCACGGCATCGGACGGGCGCTGCACGAGGATCCGGCGGTGCCCAACTACGGCGCGCGCGGCACGGGGCCGCGGCTTTTGCCGGGCCTGGTGCTCGCCATCGAGCCCATGATCAACGCCGGCGGCCCGGAGGTGAAGGTTTTGCAGGACGGCTGGACCGCGGTGACCAAGGACGGGGCGCTTTCCGCCCACTTTGAGCACACCGTGGCCCTCACCGAAAAAGGACCGGAGATACTGACTCGACATGCCTAAAGACGATAAAATAGAAGTGGAAGGCAGCATCGTAGAGGCGCTGCCCAACGCCATGTTCCGGGTAGAGGTGCCGCCGGGCCGCGTCATCCTGGCGCACATCTCCGGCAAAATGAGGATGCATTACATCAAAATCCTGCCCGGGGACAAGGTTCGCGTGGAGCTTTCGCCCTACGATTTGAGCCGGGGCCGGATTATCTTCAGGGAGTAGAACGATGAAAGTCAGAGCCAGCGTCAAGCCGATTTGCCCGAAGTGCAAGATCATCAAGCGCGGAGGCGTGCTCCGCGTGCTGTGCAGCAACCCCAAACATAAACAGAGGCAGGGATAGGAGAGAATTATGGCGCGCGTCGCCGGAATTGATTTGCCCAAGAACAAGAGAATCGACGTGGCCTTGCGCTACCTTTACGGCCTGGGAAAAGCCACGTCCGACCAGATTTTAGCCAAGCTCGCATCCGCCGTGGATCCGGCCACGCGGGTGAAGGATCTGACCGAGCAGCAGGTCGGCATGATCAACACGCTGGTGTCCAAGGAATACAAGGTGGAAGGCGAGTTGCGGCGCGAGCTTCAGGCCAACGTCCAGCGCCTCTACGAGATCAGCAGCTACCGCGGCTTCCGCCACCGCCGCAACCTGCCGGTCCGCGGGCAGCGCACCCGCACCAACGCGCGCACCCGCCGGGGCCGCCGCAAGACCATCGGCGCCGGGAAGGCGGCCGAGGCCAGGCCGGCCGCGAAGGTTTAGAGAGGATTTAAGGAGAACATTATGGCTGAACAAATGACGCAGAACGCCGCCGCCGCCAGACCCAAGGCCGCCGGCAAGAAGAAGAACTGGAGGACCCTGTCCTTCGCGAAAGTTTTCATCCAGTGCTCGTTCAACAACACCATCGTTTCCCTGGCGGACGAGCGGGGCGACACCCTGGCCTGGGCCACGGCCGGCGGCAACGGCTTCCGCGGCACCAAAAAGGGCACGCCCTTCGCGGCCAGCGTGACCGCGGGCAAGGTCGCCAAACGGGCGTTGGAGTTGGGCGTCAAGCAGGTCGCGGTCTTCATCAAGGGCCCCGGCCCCGGCCGCGAGACGGCCGTGCGCGCTTTGGGCAACTCGGGCTTGTTGGTCGTGAGCTTGAAGGACGTCACGCCCCTGCCGCACAACGGCTGCAGGCCGCCGAAGGCGAGGAGGGTCTAGTCATGGCGCGCTACATCGATTCCGTCTGCAAGCTTTGCCGCCGCGAGCAGACCAAGCTGTTCTTGAAGGGCGACAAGTGCCACACCAAGTGCGTGTTCGAGAAGCACTCGACGACGCCGGGTATGGCGCCGCCGCAGCGCGGCAAGCCTTCCAACTACGCCATCCGCCTGCGCGAGAAGCAGAAGCTGCGGCGCCTGGCCATGGTCAACGAGAGGCCCTTCGAGCGATTGGTGCAGGAGGCCTCCAAGAGCGTGGAATCCTCGGGCACCCACTTGCTGGGCGCCCTGGAGATGCGTCTCGACAACGTGGTGCGGCGCATGGGCGTCGCGACGTCCTTGAAGACCGCGCGGCAGCTGGTGCTGCACGGGCACATCAAGGTCTCGGGCAAGAGGATCAGCATCCCGTCCTACCGCGTGAAGGCGGGGGACGTGGTGGCGCTGGATCCGAAGCTGCGCGAGAACGTGGGCGTCAAGCTCAGTTTAGAGACCTCCAAGAAGCTCAACGGCCGGCCCAGCTTTATGCAGTTCAACGAGGAAGATTTGTCCGCAAAGATTCTTCGCCAGCCGGATCGTTCGGAGATGGGCTTCCCCGTCACCGATCAACTCATCATCGAGTACTATTCCAAGTAACCGAGAGGCAACCATGGCTTATAAAGAACTCGTTCTTCCGCAAAAATTAAACGTCGACGAAAAGACGGTCACGGACACCTACGCCAAATTCGTGGCCGAACCCTACGAGCGCGGCTACGGCCACACCGTGGGCAACGCCCTGCGCCGCGTGCTGCTCTCGAGCCTCGACGGCGCGGCCGTGACGGCCGTGCGCATCGACCGGGCCCAGCACGAATACATGACGCTGCCCGGGGTCAAGGAAGACGTCATGGACATCCTCCTGAACCTGAAGAAGCTTCGCTTAAAGCTCTTCTCGGACGGCCCGGAGACCGTCTATATCAACGTCCACAAGGACGGCGCGGTCAAGGCCTCCGCCATCACGGTGAATTCGAACGTCGAAGTGGTCAATCCCGATCTGGTCATCGCGCATCTGGAAGCGGGCGGCAAGCTCGAGATGGAAATCGAGGTGTCCCGCGGACGCGGCTACATGACGGCCGATGAGCTGCGCGCCGAGAACCGCTGGCCCGCGGGCTTTTTGCCCTTGGACGCCCTGTTCTCGCCCGTGGTCAAGGTTCACTATGACGTGGAAAACGCGCGCGTGGGCCAAGTCACCGACTACGACCGGCTTATCCTCGAGATTTGGACCGACGGCTCGATGTCCCCGATGGAGGCGCTCATCCAGTCCTCGCACCTCATTCGCGAGTCCCTGCAGATCTTCATCCCGCAGGAAGAGACCCAGGATGGCGTCGCGGCCGAGGGCGGCGGCGTGGCCGTGGGCGTCGCGGCCGGCGACGAGAAGCTTGGCGCGGTGCTGGGCCAGCCCGTGGAGAGCATTGAGCTGTCCTCGCGCGCGTCCAACTGCCTCAAGGTCGCGCACATCCACACGGTGGGCGAGCTGGTGGCCAAACGCGAAGAGGAGCTCTTGTCCATGAAGAACTTCGGCAAGAAGTCCTTGGACGAGATCAAGGAGCGCCTGAAGGACATGGGGCTCTCCTTGGGGATGCAGCTGGGCTAAAAGCCCTGGCCGGATTTTAAGGAGACATTCCGATGGTGAAAACTTTGGGCGGGCGCAAGCTCGGCGTGACGTCGTCGCATCGCCGCGCGATGCTGCGCAACATGGCGCAGAGCCTTTTCCTGCACGAGAAGGTGGAGACGACCCTGGCCAAGGCCAAGGAGTTGAGGCCCTTTGCCGAGAAAATCATCACGACCGCCAAGCGCGGGCGGCACGACTTGGTGCGCCGTCAGGTGCACGACAAGGCCGTGTTCAAGAAGCTCTTCGAGGTCATCGCGCCGCGCTACGCGCAGCGCCCGGGCGGGTACACGCGGATTCTGAAAGTGGCCCCGCGCGCCGGCGACGCCGCGGTCCGCGGCCTCATCACGCTGGTTTCCTAACGGGGCTTTAAGCCATGATGAACTTCCTCTTCAGCCTGTTCTCCAACGACATGGGCATCGACTTGGGGACGGCCAACACCCTGGTCTACGTCAAAGGGCAGGGCATCGTGCTGCGAGAGCCCTCGGTCGTCGCCATCGACAGGGAGACGCGCCAAGTTTGGGCCATCGGCGCCGAAGCGAAGAGGATGCTGGGCCGCACGCCGGCCTCCATCATTTCCGTGCGCCCGCTCAAGAACGGCGTCATCGCGGACTTCGAGATCACGCAGGAGATGATCAAGCACTTCATCCGCAAGGTGCACAACCGCCGCTCGCTTTTGCATCCGCGCGTGGTCATCGGCATCCCCTCGGGCATCACCGAGGTCGAGCGCCGCGCGGTTCAGGAGTCGGCCGAGCAGGCCGGCGCGCGCGAAGTCTACCTCATCGAGGAGCCCATGGCCGCGGCCATCGGCGCGGATTTGCCCATTTCGGAGCCGCATGCCAACTTCATCGTGGACATCGGCGGAGGCACGACCGAGTCCGCCATCATCTCGCTGGGAGGTCTGGTGGTCTCCAAATCCATGGATACCGCGGGCGACGAGATGGACGAGGCGGTTTTGATGCACTTTAGGCGCAAGTACAACCTCCTGATCGGCGAGACCACCGCCGAAGAGGTCAAGATGGAAATCGGCTCGGTTTTCCCGCTCAAGGAGGAGAAGACCATGGAAGTCCGCGGCCGCGATCAGGCCACGGGGCTTCCAAAAACCGTGCTTATCACGTCCGAAGAAATCCGTCAGGCGCTGATGGAGCCGGTGCAGCTGATCATCGACGTGATCAAGAATACTTTGGAAGAGACCCCCGCGGAATTGGCCGCCGATCTCGTCGATCGGGGCATCGTGCTTGCGGGCGGCGGCAGCCTTTTGCGCGGCCTGCCTGATTTAATCCGTCAGGAAACGGATCTCCCCGTGGCCCGGGCCGCGGATCCGCTGAGCTGCGTCGTCATCGGGACCGGGAAATATCTCGAAGAGCTCGACAGGCTGGGAACCAAGCGTCCGGATTTCGTCGCGTCCTACCGCCACCGCAAATAGACGTCACGCAGGCTAGCGTCCTGCGAAGGGGCCCGCATCAACAGGCGGGCGCATTATGATGCAGCGTGAAGCGAAGATTTCTAACTATTTCTTAGCGGCCTATTGCGTCGTATGCCTGCTGCTTCTTTCCCTGCCCCTCTCCGGCCCGGTGCGGGCCCTTAAGGCCGGGGTCGTCTACCTTGTGGACCCGGGGATCTTCGCCGGCGAAAGCGCGCAGGAACGGGTGGCGCAGCTGCCGGGCCGCATCCGCGATCTCATCACCGCCGATCAGGAGAACCAGACCCTGCGGGCGCAGGCGCAAGAGTCGCTGTGGCTCGAGGATAACCTGCGGCAGCTGAACCTGGAGAACCAAAGGCTGCGCGCGCTTTTGGGGCTTAAAGCTCCGCGGGGCTGGACTCCTCTCTGGGCGCGGGTCATGGCCCGCGATCCTCTCAACCGGTATCACAGCTTTCTCGTGGACGCCGGCCGGGACGACGGGGTGGCCGTTGACGATCCGGTCCTGGGGCCGTCGCCGAAGGGCCTCGCGATCGTGGGCCGCGTGGTGGAGGTGCGTTCCAGGGCGTCGACCGTGCTGCTCTTGACGGACGAACTTTCCGCCGTGGCCGCGGATATCTCATCCGGGACGGTGGAGGGCTTGGTTCAGGGCCAGGGAAACGGCGGGCTTCTTTTAAATTACCTTCCGCCCGGCGCCAAGCCGCGGGAGGGGGAAACGGTTTACACCTCTCCAACGAGCGCCGTATTTCCCGGGAATCTCCCCGTGGGCACGGTGATTGCGATTCGCCCCGAGGATCCGTTTCTCGCCGTCAAGTCCGCCGAGGTGCGTCCCGAGGTCAGCGCCGGCGCGTTGGCCGACGTCGCCGTTTTGATCCGCGGCGCGGCCCATCCGGCCCAGTCCGGAGCCGCCCGATGAAGGCGCTGCGGGCGATCGCGCGCGCGTCCGGCCTTTTTTTGGGAGCGGCGCTGCTCCAGTGGCTGTGGTCCTCTCATTTCGCGCCCTATGGGCTGGCGCCCCAGCTTCTTCTGGTCTTGACCGTCTCCGAGGCGTCGCGCCGGGGCGCGCCCTCCGCCATGGCCCTGGGATTTTTCTGGGGGCTTTTTCTTGATTCCATGGGAGTCCGGCTTTTCGGAGCCAACGCCTTGGCGCTGGTCCTTCTCGCCTACGCGGCCGGCTTGGTTCGCCACCAGATGGATTCAGGCGAAGCCGCACCCCAGGCGGTGATTTCCATCGTAGCCAGCTGGGGCTATTTCCTGTTCTTGGGCCTCGTGTCCTGGATTTTTACCCAGAGGTTCTCTTGGATCGGCTGGACCGGCTTTGTCGTGCTTCCTTTTTACAACGGCCTCCTCGCCGCGGCCTTGGCAATTTTGCGGCCGCGCCGGAGGGCCTGGTGAAAGAGTCATCGCCGCGGCCTCTGGGGCGCCTGGACGCCGTCGTGGTCCTTTTTTCCGCGGCGGTCGGAGTTCTTTTCTTGCGGCTCTTCCAGCTTCAAATTTTAGACCGGGCCAACCTGACGGCCGCGGCGGAGCGCAACCGCACCGAGATGATTTACCAGACGGCGCCGCGGGGATTCGTCTACGATCGCAACGGAGTCGTCCTGGCCACCAACCGCCCGATGTTCTCCCTCATTTACCTCCCTTCGCACAAGGGAATTCGAGATCTGCGCCCGCTGTCTCAGGAGTTGGCCGCCCAGCTCCGGCGCAGCCCCGAAGACATTCTGGCGAGCCTGGAGGAGGCGACGCGCGAGGATTCCGTCGTGCGCCTGGCGGAGAATCTCCCGCCCCGCGTCATGTTCCGGCTCTCCGAATTGCGCCCCATTTATCCGGGCGTAGACTTGGTGATGGAAGCCGAGCGGTACTATCCTCTGGGAGACTTCGCGAGCCAGCTTATCGGCTACGTCGGGCGCATGGATCCCCGGGATTGGCTCAAGCTCCGTTCCGAGGGCTACCGAATCGATTCTCCCGTGGGGCGCACCGGGCTTGAAAAGGTGTTCGAAAGCGTCCTGCGCGGCCGCGACGGGGCCATCCGAATGGAGGTCGACGCGCAGGGGCGATTGAAGCGGCAGCTTGATCGCATGCCCTGGCAGTCGGGAGACAGCCTTGTGCTGACCGTGAACGCCGCCGTCCAGGAGGTGGCCGAAAGCGAGCTGCGGCGCAGCATCAGCGGCCGCGGCGCCGCGGTGGTGCTCGATCCTCGGAACGGGGCCGTGCTGGCGCTGGCTTCGACGCCTGATTTTAACTTGAATGAATTGGCGGCGTCGGCGCCGCCGAGCGAGCGCCCGGCCAACCCCGCGAACCTGCCCGAGTTCGACCGCGCGATTTCCGGGACCTACGCGCCCGGATCGACTTACAAGATCGTCGTAGGGGCGGCGGGCTTGAACGAGGGGCGCTTCACGGTCAACGACACCGTATTTTGCCCCGGCTATTTCAAGCTGGGGCGCCATCTTTTCTGGTGCTACGATCATCACGGCCACGGGCTGATGAATTGGTGGACGGGCCTGGCGCATTCCTGCGACGTC
>JAGWJU010000154.1 GCA_028865585.1 Elusimicrobiota bacterium
TTTTGATAGAATTGCCGAGTTATCATGGCCAAATTCCAGAAAATTAAAAAGGTCAAGAAGCCCTGGGGCTGCGAAATTTGGTACGCGCAAAGCCCGCATTACCTGGGCAAAATCATCGTCATCGAGAAGGGCAAGCGCCTGAGCCTGCAGTACCACAAGAAAAAGCACGAGACGGCCTACGCCCTGCGCGGGCGCTGGGTGCTGCGCCTGGGGAACAAGCGCCACGTCATGATCCCCGGCCGCGCCATGGCGATTCCCCCCGGCGCCGTGCACCGCTTCGAGTCCCCCTTCGGCCGCGCCACGCTCCTGGAGGTCTCCACCCCGCAGGCCGACGACGTCGTGCGCCTGCAAGACGACTACGGGCGTTGAAATTCGTGCGCCCGCGGGGGCCCTGGACCTCGCCGGGGCCCAGACCCTCAAAATAATCAACGTCCTGGCGAAGAAATAGGCGCCGCCCGGCGTACTATTGAAATTTTATAATATTTATGTCATACTATAAGACGTGGATTATAATTTTATAATTATCAAGGGCCGCAGCGGCCTTAAACTCAAGGAGCCCGGGCGCGGACGCGCGCGCGCGGTCCTGACGGCCTCCGAGGCGGCGCGGCGGCTTCGCCGCAGCCGCCGGCAGATCTACCGCCTCATGGTCGGCGGCGAGTTGTCCCCCGCGCGCAAGGCCCTGGGCGAATGGCTTATCGACGAAAGCGCCGTGGCCGCGCTCGAACGCCGCCCCCTAGCTCGGGCGCCGCTGCCGCAAAGGCTCGGGCCCCTGTTCCCGGAGCACCGCCTGCAAGACCTCAACGCCGGGCGGGACAAGATCCTGGTGCTTTCGCGCGTCCTGGAAAGCGGCACGGCCAAGGACGCCGCGTGGGCCGAGCGCCGTTACGGCCGCCGCGCCGTCATCCGCTTTCTCGAGGAAGACGGCGCCAGGCTTCTTGGCCCGCGCTCCCTGCGGCTGTGGTCCCTGCGCTACGGCGCCGCTCCCAAGCCCCTGCCGGACTGGAGGCGCGGCTATGCGGTGGCATGAGGAGTGCGCGGACGCCAAAACCATCGCGGCCGCGGAGCGCATGGCCGAAGCGGCATCAGGATTTTATCTCGCGGGCGGCACGGCTCTGGCCCTGCGGATCGGCCACCGGATTTCGCTGGACTTGGACTTGTTCTCGCGCGGCAACGCCCTGGGCGCGGCGGAGCGCGGGGCCGTCTTGCGCCGCCTGGAAGCCTCCGGCCCATTTAAAATCATCGAGAGCAAGGACGGTACTTGCCACCTAGACCTCAAGGGCGTCTCCGTGAGCTTGTTCCATTATCCTTGCCGCCTTTTGGGCCGGACCTCGGCTTGGCGCGGTCTCGCGGTCGCCGCCCTGGAGGACATCGCGGCCATGAAGCTCGGCGCCGTCATCGGCCGAGGCTCGCGCAAGGATTTCATCGACATCGACGTTCTCGCGCGCCTGCGCGGCTGGGATTGGCTCAAGAGCGCCGGCAAGCGCAAGTTCCCCCGCCACGCGGACTTCGCGCTCCAGGCCGCCAAGGCCCTGGTTTACTTCACGGACGCCGAAAAGGAGCCCATGCCCCGGCTCCTCGAGGCCGCTTCCTGGGGGAACCTCAAATCCCGTTTCGAACGCGAAATCCCGAAACATTTCTTGGCCTCCTAGCATGAGCGGAAAAATCAAGGTTCTGGAAGTCATCGAGTGCGGCGGGCCGGGCGGCGCGGGCGAGCAGGCGGCCGCGGTCTGCAACGGGCTCGACCCGGAAAAATTCGAAGTGGGCCTGGTCTACGCCGCGCGGCAGAGCGACCCGGCCGAATACCGCCGCAAAGCGCACGGGGCCCGGAAAGCCTTCTACGTCCCCGAGATGGTCCGGGAAATCTCCCCGGCCAAGGACTGGGCGGCGTTTAGGAAGCTCTTGAAGATTTTCCGCGAGGAAAAACCCGACGTGGTGCATGCGCATTCCTCCAAGGCCGGCGCGCTGGCCCGGCCCGCGGCCTTCCTGGCGGGCGTGCCCAAAGTTTTTTACTCCCCCCACGCCTACGGCTTCCTGCAGGAGGACCGCTCGGCCCTTTCGCGCGCGCTTTATTACGTCCTCGAGTGGTGCGCGTCCTGGATCGGGCATATCGTCGCGGTCTCGCCGGGAGAGGGCGCGCTGGCCAGGCCCCTGTCCTGGGGCAAGGCCGTGCACGTGGCCCCGGCCGCCTGCCTGGCCAAGGCTCCGCCCGAGCCGCCCGCCAAGCAGGACGGCCTTATCGTCTTCGGCGCGTGCGGGCGCATCGGGCCGCAGAAAAACCCCGAGGCCTTCACTCACCTCTGCCAGCGCCTGACCGACGCGAGATACTCCATCCGCTGCGCCTGGATAGGCGGCGGGGACGGCGAGGCCGGGATGCGCCAAGACCTGGAGAACATGAACCTCCTGCGCAAGGTGGAAATTTCCGGCTGGCTCGCGCCCGAGGAAGCCGCGCGCCGCGTGGCGGCCTTAGACGTCTTCGCGCACTACTCGCGCTGGGAAGGCCTGCCCACCGCGGTGTTGGAAGCCATGGCGATGGGGCTCCCCGTCGTCGCCTCGGACATCCCGGGCAACCGCGACGCCGTCGTCCACGGCGAGACGGGATTTCTGGCCAAGAACGAAATCGAGCTGTTGGAATACTGCCTCACGCTGGCCGACGACCCGGCTCTGCGCAAAAAAATGGGCGAGGCCGGCCGCGCGCGCGTGCAAAAGGAATTCAGCCTTTCCGGGCTCATTGAAAAGCTCTCGACGATCTATTGCTAAACTATAGTTTATAGTATATACTAAACTATAAATAATGAAAACTGAGACGCATACTAGAATAGTTGATATTATAAGGAAAAAGAACGGATCCCGCCCGATCGAACTGATCAAAGAGCTTGGGCTTTCTCCTCAAGCGATCCATCGGCACCTCAAATCTCTCGTGGCTTCAGGTCTTATCGAATCGCGCGGCCGCGGCCCGCTCACCCGCTATTTCATCGCGGGAAAGCCCCAGTTGGACCGGGCGCGGCGCTGGCAAAACTCCGCCGCCGAGCCCGCTGAAAATCCGGAGGAGTTCCTCTGCCGGACGCGCGACGCGTTCACCGCGCGCCTCCCGCGCCTGGCTTCGTTCGCCGAAGCCGGGCTCAAGCGGGACGACGTGCCGCTGGTCGTCTCCGCGGCGGGAGAAGTGGGCAACAACTGCTTCGATCACAATCTGGGCGCCTGGCGGGACGTTCCCGGGTGCTGGTTCGAGGCCCAAGCCACGGGCGGCCGGCTTTGGATCTGCATCGCGGACCGGGGGCAGGGAGTCCTGCGGACGCTGGCGCGCGCGGATCCGGCGCTCGCGGACGAGCAGGCGGCCTTGACGGCGGCGTTCGAGAGGATCATTTCCGGCCGGGCGCCGGAAAACCGCGGCAACGGGCTGAAGTTCGTCCGGAGCGTCGTGGGCGCGGGCGAAAACCGCGGCCTGGCCTGCCGTTCCGGAGCCGGCGTGGTGGACTACGGGCGCCTGGGCCCGGAGTGCCGCGCGGAGCTCGCCGGTTTTTCCGAAAAGTCCGAGGGCACGATTACGCTGATTCTTTGGAGCTTCGCGTGAAAATACGCCTGGAGCAGTACGGAGCCATCCTGACGTCCCGGCCCGCCGGCAAGGAAGCGGCGCTGGCCATGAAGGCCCGCCTGCGGCCGGCCGAGGGCGAAACCGTCGAGCTCGATTTCGAAGGAGTCCTCGCCGTCGGCCCCTCCTGGCTCGACGAGGTGCTGCGCTCCTTGCGGGCGGATTACGGGCGCGAGCGCGTGGTCTGCCTTCCCACCAAAAACGCCTCCGTCGCCGAGTCTCTTAAAGCGATCGACGCCGCCCGATGACGCGCCGCGCGGCCCGGGCCCGAGCCTGAGATTATGATAAAATTGTTTTTATGCAGGCTGTTATTTTAATCGGCGGCGTGGGCTCGCGCCTGCGCCCGCTCACGTGCCACGAACCCAAGCCGCTCTTGCCCCTGGTCAACGAGCCTTTCATCCACTATCCGCTCAAAATGCTGCGCAAGTACGGCATCCGCGACGTAGTCCTGTGCACGTCCTACAAAGCCGGAACCTTCCGCAAGGTCCTTGGGAACGGC
>JAGWJU010000155.1 GCA_028865585.1 Elusimicrobiota bacterium
TAGCGGCGCGCGGCCTCCTCATGATCCGGCAGCTCGGCCTCGAAGCGGAAGACGTTGGCCTCGGGCACCGGGACGCCGGACAAGAAGGCCTCCTTCGCCATGCGGTAGTTGCTGCGCGGGTCCTCGGGCGGCACCGCGCGCTCGTCGCCCCAGAAAAAAAAGCACTGGTCCCAAGGGATTTCTCCCGCCAGGGGCTCTTGAGCCAGGAGCTCGTAGAAGCCTCTGGGCGTGCCGCCTCCCGAGAGGGCCACGGTGAAGCGGCCGTTTTTGCGCACGGCCTCCTGCGCCGCTTGGGCGAAGCGTTTGGCCGCGCGGCCAAACAAGTCCTCGCGGGTTTGCGCGATCTCGACGTCGGGCGCGGCCGGCCCGGGGCTCATGGCGCGGGGTTCTCGCCGCACTCTCGCCAGGCGCGGCCGTCGCGGGCTAAAAGCTCGTCGGCTTCGCGCGGCCCCCAGGTGCCGGCGTTGTAGTTGGGAAAGCGCGGCTTCTCCTGGGCCCAGCGCTGCAAGATGGGGTCGACCACGCTCCAGCCGGCCTCCACCATGTCCGCGCGCTTGAAGAGCGTGGCGTCGCCGATGAGCACGTCGTGGATGAGGCGCTCGTAGCCGGTCACCAGCTTCTTGCCGAAGTAGTCCTCGTAGCGGAAGTTCATGTCGACCTGGCCGATCTGCATGGAGGGCCCCGGCACCTTGGCGCCGAAGCTCAAGGACGCGCCCTCGCTGGGCTGGATGCGGATGACCAGGCGGTTGGGCGAGAGGAAATCCACGCCCGCCTTCTGGAACAGGAGCATGGGCGGGGCCTTGAACTCGACGCAGATTTCCGCCGCGCGCGCCGCCAGGCGCTTGCCCGTGCGCAGATAGAAGGGCACGCCCGACCAGCGCCAGTTGTCGATAAAAACCTTGAGCGCCGCGAAGGTCTCGGTGGCGGAATTGGCCGCGACCGACGGCTCCTGACGGTAGCCCGGCACCGCGGCGCCGTTTAAAGCCCCCGGGCCGTACTGGCCGCGCACGCAGCGCTTGCCGTCCTCGGCGAAGCTGCGCACCGAGCCCAGGACCTTGACCTGCTCGTTGCGCACGGCGTCGGCGGAAAAAGACGCCGGCGGCTCCATGGCGGTCAGGGTCATGAGCTGGAAGAGATGGTTGACGATCATGTCGCGCAGGGCGCCCGCCTGCTCGTAGTAGCCGCCGCGGTGCTCCACGCCCAGCTCCTCCGCGACCGTGATCTGCACGTGGTCCACGTAGGCCTGGGTCCACAGGGGCTCGAAGATGCCGTTGGCGAAGCGCAGGGCCATCAGGTTCTGCACGGTCTCCTTGCCCAGGTAGTGGTCGATGCGGTAGATCTGCGACTCGTCGAAGATTTTCAAGAGCTCGGCGTTCAAGGCCTTGGCCGAGGCGAGGTCGCGCCCGAAAGGCTTCTCCACCACGACGCGCCGGAAGCCCTCGGACTCGTCGATGAGGCCCGCCCGGCTGAGGTTCTCCGCGATGGGGCCGATGAGGGTGGGCGGCACCGCGAAGTAGAACACGGCGTTCTTGAAGCCCTTGGCCTTGAGCGCCTTGGCGAGCGCCTGGCCCACGGCCGGGTCCTTGAAGTCGCCCTGGGCGTACTCGATGCGGCCGGCGAGATTTTTCCAGATGGCCGGATCGGGCTTGGCGCCCAGAAAGCCCTCGATGTCTCCGCTCAAGCTCGCGCGGAAGGACTCGGTCGTCAATTTGTCCACGGCCAAGCCCAGGATGGCGAAGGGCTCGGGCAGCCAGCCTTCGGTGGCTAAATTATAGAGCGCGGGAATGAGCTTGCGCTTGGTCAAATCTCCCGAGGCGCCGAAGATGACGAAGGCGCAGGGCTGGGGGTGCACTCCGTTTTTTCCGTTCATGGCGATCTCCTTGGCTTAGAGCCCGTCGGCCTTGTTGGACGACTTCTCCGCGTGGCCGCCGAACTTCTCGCGCATGGCGGAGAGCACTTTCTCGCCGAAGGTGTGCTCCTCGCGCGAGCGAAAGCGCGCGTAGAGCGCGGCGGACAAGACCGGCGCGGGCGCGGCCTGGGACAGCGCGGCCTCCACGGTCCAGCGGCCCTCTCCCGAGTCCTGCACGTAGCCGGCGTAGCCGGAGAGGTCTTTGTCCTCGGCCATGGCCAGGGCGGTCAAGTCGAGCAGCCAGGAGCCGATCACGCTGCCGCGCCGCCAGAGCTCGGCCACCTGGGCGACCGGGATTTGGTAGCGCAGCTCGGGAGGAAGCTTGGCGTTCTCAGAGGTCCGGAGGATGTCGAAGCCCTCGGCGTAGGCCTGCATGAGGCCGTATTCCACGCCGTTGTGCACCATCTTGACGAAGTGCCCGGCGCCCGAGGGCCCGCAGTGAAGGTAGCCCTCCTGCGCGGTGCCGCCGAGCTTGTCCGCGCCCGGCGTCGCGGGCGCCGCGGCCTTTCCCGGCGCCAGGGCCTTGAAAATGGGGTCCAAGCGCTGCACGGGCTCCTTCTCGCCGCCGATCATGAGGCAGTAGCCGCGCTCGGCGCCCCAGACGCCGCCGCTGGTGCCGGCGTCCAGGTAGAAAATGCCCTTGGCCTTCAAAGCCTGGGCGCGGCGCACGCTGTCCTTGTAGTAGGAGTTGCCGCCGTCGACGACGGCGTCGCCGGAGGCGAGGATTCGGGAGAGCTCCAACGCCGTGTCCTCGGTGGGCCCTCCCGCGGGCACCATCATCCACACGGCCCGGGGCGCCTTGAGCTTGGCCGCCAAGTCCGTCAGGGACGAGGCGGACGCCGCGCCGTCCTTGGCCAAGGCCTGGACGTTCTTGGCGTCGCGGTCATAGCCGACGACTTGGTGTCCCGCGCGCATAATCCGGCGCGCCATGTTGGCGCCCATCCGGCCCAGTCCTACGATTCCGATTTGCATGAGAGGTTCTCCTTTTGAGGGGTGCGGCGTTCGCCCGGCGCCAAGACGGAAAGATCCAGGCGCAGCGCCTCGCCCACGGACCAGGCCTGGAACGGGCAGCCGCGGGGCGCAAAGGGAGCCGAGGCGTCGGCGATTTCCGAGACGTGCCCGAGGCCCGCGTCGTCTAAGTGACGCAAAAGCGGCGCCAGGAATTTTTGCCGCGCGCGCAGCTTGGCGTCCTTGCTGCCGTTGCGGACGCGCACCCAGGCTTCCACGAAGGCGCCCAGAAGCCAGGGCCACGCCGTGCCCTGGTGGTAGGCGCGGTCGCGTTCGGAGGCGCCGCCCTCGTAGCGCGGGCAGTAGCCCGGCTCCTCCGGCGCCAAGGTGCGCAGCCCCAGCGGCGTCCAGAGCTTTTGTTCCGCCAAGTCCGTCACGGCTTGGGCGCGCTCGCCGGAAAGAACCGCCCAGGGAAGCCCGCCCACGGCGAAAATCTGGTTGGGGCGTACGCGGGCGTCCGTCTTTCCCGGAACGCCCTCGACATCCACGACGTCGTAAAGGCAGCCCTTCTCCGCGTTCCAAAATTTCTCGGCGAAAGAGCCCTGGGCCTTCGCGCGCAGAGTCTCCCACGAGGGATCTTTTAATCCCGCGATGCGCAGGGCGTTGATCCACAGGGCTTGGACCTCGACGGGCTTGCCGGCGCGGCCGGTGACCGGCCTGCCGTCCACGCGCGCGTCCATCCAGGTGAGCGAAGTGTCCGGCGTTCCGCAGCGCAGCAGGCCGTCTTGGTCCGTGCCGATGCCGTGAAGCGAGCCCGCGGCGTAGCCGGAGACCACGTCCTGCACCGCCCGCTCGAGCGCCGCGCGGTCGGGCGCGGCCAAGGCGAAGCCATCCGCGTCCGCGGCCTCGAGAAATTCGTAAATCGCGACGCAAAGCCACAGGGAGGCGTCGACCGAGGTGTACTCCGGCGCGCCCCCGTCGTCCGGAAAGCGGTTGGGCGCGAGCCCCCGGTAGAGCGTCTTGGACCACCCAAGCAGGACTCGCCGGGCTTCCTCCAGGCGCTTGGCCGCGAGGCAGAGCCCGCGCAAGGAGATAAAGGTGTCCCGGCCCCAGTCCGCGAACCACGGGTAGCCCGCGATGACGCTCAGGCCTTCCCCGCGGCGCACCACGTAGGCCTCGGCGGCCTGCTTGAGCGGCGAGCCCCGTTGGCGGCGCAGGCTCTCGGCGTC
>JAGWJU010000156.1 GCA_028865585.1 Elusimicrobiota bacterium
TTCCGGCACATGAATCCGACCCGCCAGGGCCGCCTGGAATCAAGCCGGCTCTCGCCCTTCAAGACTTTGCGCCAACAGATCGCGTTTACCCCGATGAAGGAGAAGTTCGATCACGTCCAGATTAACGACACCTATTTCAGGGGCTTGAACCTCCTCCGGCTCCCGGAAAGCTCGCACATGGGACATCTCCAGCGCTTCTTGAACGGCCTCTGGCCCGATTGCGATTTCGTCCTGACCGTGCGCACGCTCGATACCGAAAAGGCCCTTTCAAGCCTGAAGCTCAAGAATAATATCACCCGCACCCTGGCCTTCTCGGGCTGGACAAAGAATTACGAGGCCGAGCAGAAGCACCTTGAACTCGATGAGCTTATCACCGAGATCCGGGCCTCGGCCCAAAGGCTTTTCCGCTTCTCTCTCTCGGTCTTGGTCAGCGGACGGAATCTTGAGGAACTGCGCGACAAGACCAACCCCGTCCTGAACGCCTTCCGGGATTTCGCATCGGCCGAGGCGGCGTCGGACGACATGAACCACGGCCGCCTTTTTCTTCAGTCCATCCCGGGCCACGCCGAATTAAACGACCGGCAATTCTACGCCCAGACCGACGCATTGGCGGGATTCCTCCCTCTCTCGGGCACCTGGCGAGGTTCGGCGAGCAAAAAGGCGCTCTTGGAGACGCCCATGGGCGAACTCGTCGGCTTGGACCCTTTCGACCCGGAGCTGCCGGCCAAGCACGGCTTGGTTCTGGGCGCTACGGGCTCAGGCAAAAGCTTTACGGTCAACTACCTGCTCAACAACTTCATGATCGCGTCCCAGGACAACCATGTCGTCATCATCGACGTGGGCGGCTCCTATCGGAAAACCGCCCGAACATTCGACGGCGAGTACTTGGAGGTGGCGCTTGAGGAACGCTTCGGCTTCAACCCGTTTCCTCCCAAAAGCAAGATTGCCCCCAACGCCGTCTTTGACGACGACGCGGTCGCCTATCTTTCCCTTCTCATCTCGCGCATGTGCGCAAGCGCCGCGCGCACCTCCGACGCCTACGAGAAGGGATTCTTGGAGCGAGCCATCAAGGCCGCCTACGCGGGGAAAGAGGAAGTCCTCCTTTCGGACGTGCGGGAAGAGCTCTACCGCCTTTCCGCGGAACGTCCCGAGGCCAAGGGCTACGCGGATTCCTTGGAGCTTTGGACTCAAGGGATGTATGGGCGGCTCTTCAACCGGAAGGGATGCCTTAAAGCGGAGAAACGGCTCGTGGTCTTCGATCTGCAAAACCTGGAGAACCACCCGGATCTGCAGAGCGTCTACTTCTTCGTCATCCGCTCGATTCTCTGGGGCAAGCTCGTCGACCGGCGGTTGAGGAAGATGATCGTGATAGACGAAGGCTGGAAATTCTTCAACGACGAGACCGGCTCCGAGCTCATCCAGGGGCTCTACCGCACGGCCAGGAAGTTCAACGGGGCCGTGCTCTCGGTCTCCCAGTCGCCCAAGGACTTTTTGGACACCAAGGCCGCCGCGGCCATCGTGGCCAACAGCTACGTCAAATACGTCTTGAAGCTCGCCAAGGGACACGAGCTCTTAAGCCGTTTCGACTTGAACGAGAATGAGATAGACGCCGTAAAGTCCCTGCAGTCCAGGCCCGGCGAGTTCTCGGACATATTCGTCAAGTTCGGGCCGCACTCGCTGATCGCCCGCATAGAGCCGGGACCCCTTGATTACTGGCTCTGCACCACCGACGCACGCGACTACGTCAAGGAAAGCAGTTTGAGGGAAGCTCATCCGGGAATCTCGGAGCCCGAATTATTGCTCAAGCTATCGGAGGAACGATGCAAAAGCTCTCGCTGATCGTGATGTTGGTTTCCTTAAGCGCCCGGCCGGCCGGCGCGCAGGTTCTCGGGTCAATCATCAGCGGGGCCCAGATGGCGCAACAGGAAGCCTTTGAAGCCTTCATGAAGATTAATCTCATCCAGCAGTTGGAGGTGCTCCGGCAGAACTACCAGGCTTCGGTTCAATACTACCAGGATTTCAAGCAGCTGAATTCAGGGCGGGGCATCGCCTACAACATCGGCCAGCAGCTCAAATCCGCCGAAATGGCTCAGCTTCAATCAGAAAGCCAGCAGCTCTTGCATTCCTACTCGGGGCCGACTATGACGGACAAGTTCGTCCAGAGCGTCAACCAGACGATTTACGACAGCCTGAAGTACGCCGGGGACGAAACGGCAAACGCCATATCGGACAAACAAGCGGGAATTACCGTCGCCCAGAATGCGTCCGGCCTCTCGCCCAAGGATGCGGCTAATCTGACCGCCCAGTCCCAGGGCCTTGAGCTCCAGATGCTGGCGCAAATCCACCAAGACGACCTGCGCCTCATCCAGTTGACGTCCTTGAGCCTTTCAAGCCGGAACCAGCAGGATCAGGGCCAGGCCACGATGATTCAAAGCATCCAGCAGAGCCTCAAGGCGCGCTACCCCGGAGCCGAGACAGGGCCGGCGGACGCGGCCCAGGAGGCGCCATGAACCCCGGAGTCCTTGTAGACATCACTCAAATCCCGACTCAAATGGGCGGGCTTGCCTCCGTCACGACGGCCATCGCGGTCTCGCTCCTGGCCGTGATGCTCCCCTATACCGCCGTTGAGATGAACGTCGCCGCCATGCGCTCGCGCGGCGCGCCGGATTACGGCAGCTTCGTCGTGCGCTTGGCGCTGGTCCTGGCCTGTCTGCTCTCCTACACGTGGATTTACTCCCTGTTTCTGAATATCGCCCAGGCACTTTCCTTCGCGGTCCTGAGCGAGCAGGACTGGGGGAACTTCTTGGTTCAAAACTTAAGCGCTCCCAACGCGCAGTCGCCCATCCTCTCCTGGCTCACGCACCCGTTAAGCTCCATCCAGGCCATCGTGCTCTTTCTCTCAAGCCTGCTGGCCATCGTGGCCAAGGAGGCCGTCGTCATGATCCAAGCCTGCCTCCTGAGCGTTCTCTTCGCCTTCGGCCCCATCGCCGTGGTCTGCGGCCTGGGCGACAAGACCAGGGGAGTTCTGCGCGGCTGGATCGTCAACACCATCCAGGTGGGCCTCTGGAGCTTTTTCCTGCGCCTGGCCGTCCGGGTGTGGCTCACCTTGGCCCCGCAGACGCTCAACGCAGGCGGCGTCGCCGACGATTTCCTGGGCATTTTTACGGTGAACGTCTGTTTCCTTCTGATGGTTCTAGGCACGCCGATTCTAGCCTCAAGACTTATTTCCGGGGAGGGCTTGGCGATCTTCGGCGAGGCGGCCCTGGCCGCGGTTGAAGCGGTCATGGTCAAGGGAGCGCTCAAGCCCGTCGGCCGCTCGGTCGCGGGAGTCGGCAAGATAGGCAAAAAATCCGGAGACGCTTCGGGCGGTGCTCCCAAGAGCGCCGCGCCGCCGCACACGATCTCATCCACAGCCACCGCCGCTTATCGGCGCATCTTCGGCGGGGGAAAACCGCCCCGGCCCAAGAATCAGGAGCCGCCCGGACCGGCGGCGCAGGGCAAGGAGGTTCCTCATGCTTAAGTTCCTTCTCACCGGCAAGAAAACGCCGAAGGCGCAGGCTCCCGCGGACGGCGAAGCCAAAACCCCGGCCTATTACGAGGTCTGGGGCGGGCTTGAGAGCGCCAACCGCGCCCTTTGGGTCGGGCTTTGGATTTCCTGCACGTTTACGCTCTTGTCGCTTCTGCTGCTCCGGAATGCCCTAGGACGCCCGCCGGTGGTTCTCGACATTGGGCCGGACGGCCAAACAAGGATATTGAGTCCCGGAACGCAATCATCTTCCGCCCAGACCAGCGCCACGGAAGCCGAAGTGAAGAACTTCGTGACCCTCTTCGAGCGATTCTTCACCGAGCTCAACTGCTACACGGCCGACTCGGGTTTGAAGCAGGCCTTCACCATGATGACACCTGGCTTTCGGCAAAAGGCGGAAAATGAGCTCAAAAGTTCAGGCATTGTCGACAAGCTCAAGGCCATGAAGGAGCGCACCGCCTTGACCCTGACGGAAATCGACGTCAAGACCGACACACCCCAAGTGCTGGAGGTCCGGGTCAAGGGATATCGGGATATCAGCTCCTACCTTCCC
>JAGWJU010000157.1 GCA_028865585.1 Elusimicrobiota bacterium
GCGAAAAGATCGAGCTTCATCAGGTCGTCTTTGCCCAGCGTGTAGACATCGGCGATGCTTCGGACGCGGCCGCTGTCGGCCAGCTGGTCCACCACGGCTTCTCCCAGGCCGCGGATGTCCATGGCCGCGCGCGAGGCGAAGTGCAGAAGCAGGCGCTTTAACTGCGCCGGGCAGGAGGGGTTGATGCAGCGAAAGGCCACGAACTCCTCCTCTTTGACGACGGGGCCGCCGCAGACGGGGCAGGAGTTCGGGGGTCGAATATCTAATCCAGAGCCCGCGCGGTTCTTGCTGGTGCGCATGGAGTGCGGATGATGGACGACCTTGACGATTTTTGGGATGACCTCGCCCGCCCGCTCGATGAGGACGCGATCGCCGATGGCGAGCCCTAGCCGCGTAATTTCCTCGAAATTGTGGAGAGTCACCGAACTGATGGTGACGCCAGCGCAGAAGACGGGCTTGACCTTGGCCACGGGCGTGATAATTCCGGTCCTGCCGACTGAGAACACGACGGATTCGACCGTGCTGGTGGCCTGCTGGGCGGGGTATTTGAAGGCGACGGCCCATCGCGGGCTCTTGGCAGTAAATCCCAGGCGGTTTTGTTGGGCGTAATCGTCCACCTTCACGACGATGCCGTCCACGGGGTAGGCGAGGTTCGGCAGCTGCCGCTTTTTGAATTCGCCGTAGTAGCGGACGACGTCCTCGGCGCGACGGAACGACTCAGCGGGGCAGATGGGCAGGCCGTAGTCGCTGCAAAGCGCGCGGAACTCGGAGTGGCTGGCGATGGCGACTCCCTCGCACACGCCGTAGGAATGGGTGTAGAATCGGAGCCGCCTTTGCGCCGTGACGCGGGCGTCCTTCTGGCGCAGCGATCCGGCGGCGCAGTTGCGGGGGTTGGCGAAGGGCTCGCGGCCGGCTTTTTTCTCCGCCTCGTTGATTCTTTGGAAGTCGTCGAAGGCCATATGGACCTCGCCGCGCAGCTCGATGATCTTCGGCGGGCGGCGCTTCGCGGCCCGCAGGCGCAGGGGGATGGAGCGGATGGTTCGCGCGTTGGCCGTGATGTCCTCGCCGACCTCGCCGTCCCCGCGGGTCGCGGCGCGGACGAGAGCTCCGTTCTCGTAGGTGACGGCGCAGGATAGGCCGTCGATTTTTGGCTCGACCACGAACGCCGGGCGTTCCCCGGGAGGGAGCAGCTTCTCCACCCGGGCGTTCGAGGCCCGGAATTCCTCCTCGTTGTAGACGTTGTCGAGCGAAAGCATGGGAGCGGCGTGGCGCACGGGCTTGAAATCCGAGGAGGCTCGTCCGCCGACCCGCTGGGTGGGGGAGTCCGGAGCGGCGGTCTCGGGCCAGCGCGCTTCCATAGCCGCAAGCTTGCGCATAAGCATGTCATACTCGGTGTCGGAAATTTTTGGGGAGTCGAGCAGGTAGTAGAGCCGATCGTGCTCGCGGATTTCGGCGCGCAGCGCCTCGATTTCAGAGAGAACTTTGTGGGGAACCATTGCCTTTGGCGCCGCGCGCGATTTTATCGAGGACGCCGTTGACGAACTTGGTCGATTCCTCGCTGGAGAACTTGCGCGTGATTTCGATGGCTTCGTCGATGACGGCTTTGGGCGGCGTTTGAGGAAAAAAAAGCAGCTCGTAGGCGGCCAGGCGCAGGATGGTCTTGTCCACTAGGGCCATGCGCTCGAGGCTCCAGTTTTGCGCGGCCGACTCGATGGCCGCGTCGACGTCGCCGCGCTTGGCGCGCGCGCCGGAGACCAAAGCCTCGCAGAAAGCCGCGTCATCGGCGTCTCCCTGCGGCTTTGAGCCGCGGCGAACGCTGAGCAAGGCGGCGTTCTCGCTGGAAGGGTAGGGGGAAACGTCGAGCAGGTAGAGCGCCTGGAGCGCGGCTTCGCGCGAAGCCCTACGCCGTCCCACGACCGAGCCGCTCCTTGAGCTTGAGCATGGCCAGCGCGGCCAATGCGGATTCTCGGCCGCGATCCAACTCCCCGCTCGTCCGCGCCAAGGCCTGCGCCTCATCATCGGGAGTGATGACGCCCAGGATGCAGGGGATGCGGGTCTTGAGGGAAATTTGTTGGATGTGAAGGATGACGGCCCGGGCCATGTGATGGTTCTGAGGGGTCTCGCCCTTAAGGATTGCGCCCAGGGCGATGACGGCGTCGAAATCGCCGGAAAGCGCCGTCTCCTGAACGGCCCAAGGGATTTCGTAGGCGCCGGGCACGCGGACGATGTCGATTTGGCGGGCTTTGATGCCTTTCTTCTTCAGCGTCGAGACGCAGTTTTTCAAGAGACGCGAGGTGACCATCTCGTTGAAACGCGACGCGACGACGGCGACGCGGGGCGCTTGCTTCAAGGGAGGGCCTCCTCGGTCAGCCAGTGGCCGAGCTTGTTCTTCTTCGTCTTGAGGTAGGCGGCGTTGTGCTTGTTGGCGGGCATCTCGATGGGGACGCGCCCGGCCACCTTGAGCCCGTAACCCTCGATGCCCACGATCTTGCGCGGGTTGTTGGTCATGATTTTGATGGAACTCAGGCCCAGGTCCGCCAGAATCTGCGCGCCGATGCCGTATTCGCGCAAATCGGGCTTGAAGCCGAGCGCCAAGTTGGCTTCAACGGTGTCCAAGCCCTTATCCTGCAGGCCGTAGGCCTTAAGCTTGTTCATGAGTCCGATGCCGCGGCCCTCCTGGTGGAGGTAGAGCAGGACGCCGCGGCCGGCCTTGGCGATCTGCCGCATGGCCGCGGCGAGCTGCTCTCCACAGTCGCAGCGCATGGAGAAGAGGGTGTCGCCGGTCAGGCAGGAGCTGTGCACGCGCACCAGCACGTTGCGGGCCTCGGCGACGAAGCCTTTGACCAGGACCAGATGCTGTTTCTGCGTGAGCGTCTCCTCATAAAGGTGGACGGTGAACTCGCCGAAGCGGGTGGGAAGCCTGGCGGTCGCCATGCGCCGGATGAGGCGATCCTTGGCGCGGCGGTACTCGATGAGATCCTTGATGGTGACGAGCCGGAGCTTGTGCTTTTTCGCGAAGCGCGAGAGGTGCGTCAGGCGCGCCATGCTGCCGTCGGCATTCAAGATTTCGCAAATGACTCCGGCGGGGTAAAGCCCGGCGAGCCGCGCTAAGTCCATCGCCGCTTCCGTGTGTCCGGCGCGCACGAGCACGCCCCCGTTTTTTCCGCGCAGGGGGAAAATGTGGCCGGGGCGGATGAGATCCTCGGGCTTGGTGCGCGGATCGAGCAGGGCCCCGATGGTTCGCGCGCGATCCTTGGCGGAGATGCCGGTGGTCGTGCCCCTCTTGGCGTCCACGGAGACGGAGAAGGCGGTGTCTCGTCCGGGGCTGGGGAGCGCGCTGCGACCGGGCTCGACCATGGGGCGGATGTCCAAGGCGTCCAGGCGTTCTCCCGTCATGGGCACGCAAATGAGGCCGCGCCCATGCAGGGCCATGAAATTGACGGCCTGCTCGGTGCACTTCTCGGCCGCGATGACGAGGTCGCCCTCGTTCTCCCTCTCGGGATCGTCGATGACCACGATCATGCGGCCCCGGCGGATGTCCTTGATGGCGTCTTCGATGCGGTCGAACCGTGTCATGTCAGTGAGCGATTTTAAGCCAAATAATTCTATCACATTCATTCCCGCAATGGCCGCCGGGCCGGCCTTTTAGGTAGAATCCCACCCGCTTCGTCCGATTTAGGGACGGCGCAGGAGGGAGTTTATGGCCGCCAATTCGCCGTGGTCGTGCTCGTATTGCCAGTCCGCCATCAGCTGGGATCAACTCTTCACCTTCACCAAGGCGGGGGCGGCCCACATGGAGTGCTTCCGCAAGGATGCTTTGGGACGCGGCAAAAGCCGGGAGGTCCTGGATCTCCTGGAGTCCGAGCTTAAGATTCTGGTTGGCTACAAGACCGCGTCCAAGGCCGCGCCGGAGGGGGAGTTGAAGACCCTTCTTGAGGCCAACGGCAAAGACGCCGAAAAACACGCGGCCGTGCTGACCAAGCACTTGGCGGCGTAGGGGGCGGAGCCCCTATCCGCCTGGAAAGCTCCTCGGGATCATGGTAAAATAACAATAGAGCCACAGGCTCGGAACGAGG
>JAGWJU010000158.1 GCA_028865585.1 Elusimicrobiota bacterium
AGACGTTGGGGCTCATCAGCTACAACTACGACAGCAACTCTTCGAACTCTTACTACAGCATTTCCCAGATGCGCGCCATGTTGGCCCTCCTTAATAAGGAGGCTCCTAAGGTCGCCTCCGGCAGCATCGACATGGGCGACTTGGACGTGAGCGTTTTCAAGGAGACCCGGACCGTTCTGCCTCAACTCATTGAACTGGCCGCGAAGTTCGGCGTTGCCGAGGGCACCAGCGCTGCCGATACAGCGGCGGTCTCCATCAACAACGCCCTTCAAACGGCGGCACAATCCTTCTATTCCGATTCCGACGCGCTCATGCAGGCCCTGCGCCAGGCCGGCTTGGCGCCGCAAAATCCGGTTTCGTCGCAGGTCTATGACCTCTATTACTGGAACTACGACTCGGCCCGGATCGCGAAACTGGAGGGATTCCTTAAGCAGATTTTGGCGAAGAACTCCTTGCCGGGGCAGAAAACGGCCTTGAGTTCGGATGAGAACCAGGCCATTGCAAACCTCCTGCAGAGCGTGCAAAGCGCGGCTGCCGCCGCCGCGCCGAAGGCGGGTTCTGCGAGCGCGGCGGGCTCTTCCACCGTCCACGCCTTCGCGGCGCTGGCTTTGGTGCCCATGATGGCGCACGCAGCTCTCTGGACGGTTCCTGTTTTGGCCGCGGGAGCCGCGGCCTATTACGGCTTGAAGCGCTTCAGCCGGGCGTCGCGCTCGCAGGTCCAGGAACCGGTCCATGCCCAAAGCAAGACGTTCAGCGAGCTGGAGAAAGCCGCCGAGCGCATCGAGCTGACCGCCAAGAGTCTTTCTTTGTCGGCAGGCTTCGGAACCTTCCTGTCCTCCTTCAAGGGGACCGACGGAACGGAGTTCGCGGAAATCGGCCTCTACCAGCCCGGTACGGACTTAAAGCGCGTGAACTGGTCCGCAACGGCCCGCTCCCAGGATCAAATCTTCGTCAACCGCTACCATGCGGAGCGAGAGATGCCCTTCCTCATCCTGGCCGATTTGAGCCGCTCGGGCGGCGTTGACGCCCGCGGCTTGGGCAAGGCCGAGGCCATCCGCGCCTCGGCGGCGGCGTTGGCCCTGGCGGCTTCCCGCCTGGGTTTGAGCGTGGGCGCGGTCTTGTTCACGGACCGCGTCGAGGCGTACGTGCCGCCGGCGCGCGGTGCCGAGCATGCCCGCCAAATCGCGCGGCAAATTCAAACCCTGGCGCCCGTGGGCGCGGCGACCGATTTGAATCCCGCGCTTAAGCGAACACTGGCCGCGGCGGGGAACAAGGCCATCGTCGCGATTGTTTCGGACTTTCTGGCGCCCAATTTCTCCTCCGCCCTGGGCGCCTTGGCCGCGAAGGCCGAGGTCAGCATCGTCCGCGTGGCCGACCCGGCCGAATTGGAGCCCATGCCCGCAGTCGGGGTTGTCGATGTGGCGGATCCCGAAACGGGGGAAAGCCGGACGGTGGACACCTCCAGCCGGGCTTTCCAGCGCGGCCAAGCCGCGGCCATCGCCGAGCGCGAGTCGACTCTGGCCAAATCGTTTTCCAAAGCCCGCAAAGTCGTAACGCTGACGACGGACGGAGACGCCCTCTCCGAACTTGTATCCCACTTCGGCCGGGGACGAGCTCCTCGCGCCGGGCAAGGAGAAAAATAATGAAAATCAACAACCGCCGCATCGCAGCCGCTTTGCCGGCCGCGATTCTGGCTCTGGGCGTCTGCCTAGCCGCCAACGCGCGCGCGGCCGGCGTCGAGGAAGTCCCCGACATGAACGAGGCCGTTTCGGCGCCCTCCTTTGGCTTCGAAGCTCTGTCTCCGGCGATGCAGCTTGATAATTTGAACGTGCCTGGGAATCCGGATCTCCCTTCCACCGTTTCGGCCGTTCAGGCCGGACTCGGCGCGGAGGTGAGCGCGGCTCCGATTGAAGCGGGGACGGCGGCAGAGTCCCTGCCCGTGCAGGCCGCGGTCGAACAAGGTCCTTCCGGGGCGCTGCCTGCCTCAGTGGCGGCTCCCGCGGCTGCATCCCAGCCTGGAGAAGTTGCCGGAGCTCCGGCGCAGGCCCGGCAGGTCGCTGGCGAGGTGCTTCAAGCCGTAAACGGCTCAAAGGATCTTAAGGTCAACTCCGCCGGATTCGACGGGGGCGTAGCCGCGCAAGCCGAAGGCGCTCCGGCCGTGGAAGCGGCCCCGGAGGTTGCCGCGCGGACGCTGCCCGAACAGGTCAAGTGGGCGCAGGACACGATGGCAGAAGTCCGCAAGCAGTGGGACAAGGTCATTGTGGGGCAGGAAGAATCCAAGGACGCGATGGAAACTGCTCTTATCGCGAACAGCCACGCGTACCTGGAAAGCGCCCCGGGCTTGGGCAAGACGACCCTGGCCAAGGCGGTGGCCGACTCCATCTCCGCGAACTTCAGGCGCGTTCAGGGAACGGCTGACCTTCTGCCTGCGGATATTATCGGAAACATGGTGCCTAAAAAGAATGAGAAAGGCGAAATAGAGCTGGTCTTCGAGAAAGGCCCCATCTTTACAGACATCCTTCTCTTCGACGAAATCAACCGCGCGCCGCCCAAGACTCTCTCGGCCGTTTTGGAGGCCATGGAGGAGCGGCAGGTGACGGTCATGGGCAAGACTTATAAGCTGCCTCCGCACTTTACGGTCTTCGCGACACAGAACCCGCTTGAGGAACAGGGTGTGTTCCCGACGCCTTACGCCGCGCAGGACCGCTTCCTGGGCAAGGTGCCGGTGTCCAAGCCGACCGAACAGGAGTTGGTCAAGATCATCGCGCTTAATCGCGATTCCTCTGCCAAGCCTAAAGCCCAGGTCATCACCAACTTGGAAACGCTCGATCAGATCCGCAAGGTGGCCCTGCGCCTGACCGTGTCTCCTGAGATTCAAAGCTACATCGCCCGCATCATTGAGGCGGCCAACAGCCGGTCAGAGATTAAGGCTGGCCACGTTATTTCTCCCCGCGCGGCCATCGGCATCGAAATGGCCGCCCGGATCCACGCCTTGAAACGGGGGGAGACGGCGGTCTATCCTGAGGACGTCGAAGCCGTCGTTCCTTTGGTTCTGCGCCACCGGCTCATCATTGATTACAGCGCCGAGTCCGAGGGCGTCACCTCCGACAAGCTGATCCAGAAGATCCTCGCCGAGGTCAAGATCGGCGGAGCGCGGCCGGCCGGGAAATAAAGGGTATCCCGGCGAAGTGCTATAATCGTCCTTGTGTGTAGGCCGCGCAAGGGAGGAATTCATGGGCTCTTACAAGAAGATTAAGGTTCCGGCGACGGGCGAGAAGATCGGGTTTAAGGGCGGCGCCATCGTCGTCCCGGACCAGCCTATCATCCCCTATTTCGCGGGGGACGGAACCGGCCCGGACATCTGGCGCGCCGCCAAGCGCATCCTGGACGCCGCGGTGGAAAAAGCCCATGAAGGCCGGCGGCGCATCTCCTGGATGGAGATTCACGCGGGTCTCTCCGCGCTGCAAAACTACGACAAGGACACGGTCCTTCCGTCCGAGACCATCGAGGCCATCCGCGAGTTCCGCGTGGCCATCAAAGGGCCTTTGACGACTCCCTCGGGAGGCTTCAAGTTCGTCTGTTTGGTCTGCGCTGCCGAGCAAAACGGCGACGGCGGCAAGCGGCCCGAGAAGTGCGTCAAGTGCGGCTCCGAGTGGGTGACGCCGCGCTTTCGCTCCTGCAACGTGGGCTTGCGGCAGTCGCTGGATCTCTACGCCTGCGTGCGGCCGGTGCGTTATTTCAAGGGCGTGCCTTCTCCGGTCAAGGAGCCGCAGAAGCTGGACATCGTCATTTTCCGCGAGAATACCGAGGACGTCTACGCCGGCATCGAGTTCGAGTACGGCACTCCGGAGCAGAAGAAGGTCTACGACTTCTTGACCAAGGAGATGGGCAAAAAGATCAAGCCCGACTCCGGCATCGGCATCAAGCCTATTTCCATCGGCGGCACCAAGCGGCTGGTGCGCATGGCGCTGCAGTACGCCGTCGATCACAAACGGCCCGTCGTGACCTTGGTGCACAAGGGGAACATCCAGAAGTTCACCGAGGGCGCCTTCCGTGATTGGGGTTACGAGGTGGC
>JAGWJU010000159.1 GCA_028865585.1 Elusimicrobiota bacterium
TCACCAGCCGGGCTTAAAAAGGCCCTATCTGAGGGCCCGGGCCAGCGCGGTTGCGGCGCGTCGCACGCCCGCTTCGTTGATCTGCTGGTGCGTGACGAAGCGGAAAACTCCCGCTTCGGGCGGGAAAATGCGCACGCCGGCCTTATTCAACGTGGTGACGAGTTTTTGGGGCGCTCCGCGCAAGGGCAGCGCTGCGAAGACCATGTTGATTTCGGGCTCGCGCAGAACCGAGACGCCGGGGATTTTCCGCAGAAGCTCGGCCAGAAGCCTGGCTTTGGCGTGATCGTTTTTTAGCCCCGGGCGGACTTCCTTTAAGCCGACCAAACCCGCCGCAGCCAGGATGCCTGCCTGGCGCAGACCCCCGCCCATGCGCTTGCGGTTGGCGCGGGCGCGCTCGATGAAGTTCCGGCTTCCGAGGAGCAGAGAGCCCACGGGGGCGCAAAGGCCCTTCGAGAGACAAAAAGCGACGGAGTCGGCTTGGCGCGCCAGCGTCCGAGGCGAGACGCCCAGAGCTTCGCAGGCGTTGAAGAAGCGCGCGCCGTCCATGTGCACGGGAACGCGGCGCGCGCCGGCGATGCTCTTGATTTCAGCGAGAACCTTCAGGGGAATGACCGTTCCCGAACTTGTGGCTTGCTCCACGCACACGAGGCCTGTGCGCGGGTAATGGATGTCGCCCGGCTCGCGCAGGCGCTCCAGCAGATCCTGCGGCAGAAGATGCGGGCTCCCCGCGCTGGCCGGTCGCAGCTGGACGCGCGCGAGAAGCGCCGCCGCGCCGGCTTCGTGCTGGACCACGTGGCTGTTTTCGGCCAGGATGACCTCGTTGCCCGAGCGGGCGTGCGTCAAAATGGCGCATTGGTTGGCGAACGTCCCCGAAGGCACGAACAGGGCCGCTTCCTTTCCTAAAAGCGCGGCCGCGGTCCGCTCGAGCCGATTGACCGTCGGGTCTTCGCGCATCACGTCGTCCCCCACCGCGGCGTTGGCCATGGCGCGGCGCATGGCCGGCGTGGGAACGGTCACCGTGTCCGAACGAAGATCGATGTGAGCCATAATTGCGGGGATTATTATCTAAAATTTATGAAACAAATGTGACCAAAGTCGCTCTTGACTCTGCGCGCCCTTCTGATACACTTCATGAACGCCGCAACGCATGAAAACGGATTGCATTTCGGTCCGCTGTTGGCGCAGACCCGCGACGGGGGCGTTCATCGTCGCGGGATTTCTCGCTTTCTTCTGCTCGTCCGCGCGCGCTTCCGCGACCATCTCCGATTATTTCGGCAGCGTGAAAGTCCTTAAAGCGGGAACGCAAAATTGGGTCAGGGTCGACCAATCTCCGGCCGTTTTGGGCGTCGGGGACGAGGTCAGCACGGGCTTTCTGTCGCGTGCGACCATCCTCTTCAAGGACGGATCGAAGGTGGAGCTGAGCGGCAGTTCGTCTTTTACCTTGGATGAGACCAAACCCGGACTCGCGCTCATGTCCCTGCTTCTGGGCGTCCTGCGCGCCGAGGTCACGCACAATCCCGCGCGCAGCTTCGAAGTGCGGACTCCCACCACCGTCTGCGCGGTGCGCGGCACGAATTTCAAGATCCGGGTGATGGCCGGGGGCATGACCGTCGTCGATCTCTACCGCGGGCTTCTGG
The DNA here is from genome assembly GCA_028865585.1 of Elusimicrobiota bacterium. Classification (GTDB taxonomy): domain Bacteria; phylum Elusimicrobiota; class Elusimicrobia; order UBA1565; family UBA9628; genus JAGWJU01. The sequence continues at coordinate 1,638 of JAGWJU010000159.1, forward strand.
CCGTGACCGATCACAAGGGCCAGCAGATTCTTCTGCATCCCAACCAAAGCGCGCGCGTGGGATTAAAAGGGCTGCCTAGGCTGGGCGCTTTGCCGGGGCGGGCCGCCGCGCGCCTGGCCGCGGCGCGCTTCCATGCGAGCATGAAGCGCGAGATGAATTTTGAAATTTCACGCTCGCAAATCCAGGCCATGGCCGAGCGGGAGCTGCGCTTGGCCGATTACCAGCAGGGCAAAACTTTGGTCGACGTCTCGGGCCGCGTGGTGCGGGTCGAGCAGTACATCATCCAGCCCGCGCCCGACCAGGTCAAAATGGTGGTCCTGGACAAGCGCCAGAACAGCCTCAATTATTTCTATTACCTGGGAACATTCAATACGACTCTTCCTCCCGACATCAGCGTGGCCCTGCGTGAGTTGCCGGGCACGGCGGACGTCGCCCCGCAGTACTACCTGACCGGGTATCATTCTTACTGGTCCAACGGCACAGATTCGCTGCAGGAGATCACCGGCGGCGGCCACTTGGTCAACCTCAACAACAACTCGAGCGGCGACACCAGCGAGGCCGTTACTGCATATTTCGATCCGCTGACCAACTCTTATAAAACGCTTACCCCGGGTGAAGCTTTCTATTCAACACTCTTCGATAAGGAAGGGCTCTACGTTGACGGCATCTTGAAGTCCGGCTGGACCGGCAGCGGCATCGAGACCTATCACTCGGGTTACGGTTCCTACAGCCCGACGGTGGCGACCAACACGGATCCCATCACCGGCGCGACGCTTTCCACCTCGCTGCCGGGGGTTACGACCAGTTCGACTTTCCCCGATCCGGGGCAAGTGCACCAGACGATTTATAATTCTTATACCGACGGGACGTTCCTCAAGTTCGACAACTACATCATCAACAACCAAGGCCAGGTCGCCTCAAACTCCGCTTTCGGCTCCACCTCCGGAACGGAGTTCACGCAGAATCTCTTGAATTACAATTTCGAGCAAGTCATCACGGCTTCGGAGTTCCATGGGCGCTCGATTGATCTGGTGGTTTCGCCCAAGATTTTCGTGCAAGCTGGTTTGATTCAGTGAGGCGGGCCGCGCGGAGTTTGTTTTGCGCGGGCATGGCGCTGTGCTGTTGGTCGGCTTGGGGAGGGGCCCAAATGCTGATGAGTCCGGACATCTTGTCGCTGCCGCTGGCGGAGCCCGTCAAGCGCCTGCCGCACGTCATCGTGAGCCCTCTTTATGATTTCCAGGTTTTAGGCGGGCAAAATTTCTACACCGGCCAAAACAGTTCGCTTTCGATGGATGCCAACGGGCTTATCGCTCCCGCGATCAAATTCAACGACGAATGGTCGCTTCTCCCCTCTTTCGTGACCTCTTACAACGGCACGCGGCAAGTCGTCGACATTGTCGGCGGCGGAACCTTCTTCCAGTCCCAGTGGGACAACGAGGCCGCGGTGAAAGCCATTTACTCCCCGGACGGCAGCAAGTGGCGGCTCAAGCCTTATTCGGACTTCAAGTACGAGTTCCTGCAGCAGAGCACCCAGGAGCAGCTGGGCCAGGGCCTCTACGACTACTATCAATGGGACGCCGGCGTGTCCGCGGAGTATGTCTACCACGATCCGTTTTCCATCCGTTTTGGCGCGGATTACTACGCCGTCCATTTCCCCAATTACACTTCGCTCGAATCCGAGGCGGCGACGCAATTTCAGGGACAAAGCCTGGCCCGCGAGTTGGTCGGCGACTACGTCCTGGACAGCCAAAACGCGCTTTTGACCGTTTCCGCCGACGCGCCCGTCAAGGGCAAGTTCATCCTGGAGGGCCAGGCCGGCCTGCTTTACGCCAATTATCCGCAGCAACACTTGGTGAACGAATCGGGAAGCTTGGACAGTCCCGTGAGGACGGACATGACCAGCATTTTGGGCGCGAGCGTTAAGTATCCCCATCAAATCGAGCCCGGCGTGCGGGAGGTGATTTCTTTCGGCCTGAATTATCTCTACGACAGCTCCAACCAAAACAGCTTTGACGCGACGCAGTCCCAGTACATTCCCCTTTTCTACAACTACGGCCAGCTGACCGTGACGCCGGGATTCGAGCTTTTGGTCGGACCGGATAAAAATCCCGTCGATTGGTCGCTGTCGGCGACCTGGTGGTACGACCGCTATCCCCACCGTCCGATTCAGAGCGCGGGTGGAACTTATTTGGGCGGGGCTCTCTATACCAACAATTGGATGATCCAGAGCAGCCTCGACTACCCAATGGCGCCCCACTTCAGCCTTGTCTTCAGCGCTCAGTACGGCCGCGGGACCAGCAACGACCGCTTCCAGGAGTTTTACCAGTACGCTTTTACCACGGGGACGTATATGTTCGGCGTGAGATATGACTATTAAGGAAAGAGCCTTTAGGCATGGGGTTGCGGCTTTAGCTTT
>JAGWJU010000160.1 GCA_028865585.1 Elusimicrobiota bacterium
GTTCGCCCATGGTTTTCTCAATTGCCGCGGCATAGTCTTGGCCTTGGACGGCATATTTCTCGCGCCGCGCAGCCGCGTCCTTGGCCGAGACTTTCTCGCTCTTGAAATCGGCCACTACTAGGAGTCCGTCCTCGCGGTAGAGCACGTCGATGACGCCGCGCAGAACCGCGCCTTTTTGCCCGTAGATGAAGGGAATCTCCCGGCCCAAAATCTCGACGCGGGAAAGGCGCAGTCCCGCGCTCGAGCGCAAAAAACCGCTCAAGACGCCGGCCGCCTCCCACGCCGCGGAAGCCCAATTTTCTTCCGGCTCCGCGCCGGCGAGCTCTTGCGCGGCCCGTTCGGCCGCGCGCGCCAAGTCCGCATCCTTGAATTGGGCGCCCGCGGAAAAATTCCATGACTCCAGCACGCGGTGGCACACGCGCCCCACCATGGCTCCGGCCGCGGCGCCGCTCCGCGCAGGACCGTCTTCGCCATGGCCGGGCTCTTCGTCTTCGGCTGCGGCGCGGCGGCGCCGCTTGTCGGCCTCGCCCAAGACGCGCGTGGGAGAAAGCGTCCACGGCTCCAGGGCGCTGAGCGCGGCCAGGGCTTCGCGCTCGCGCCAAATCCGGGCCAAAACTTCGACGTCCAGCGCCGATTCCTCCCAAAGCCTCGGCGCGGCCGGGCGCGGCGCCTGCTCCGAGACTTTCGCCCGGCGCACGGGAATTTGCAGGCCGCCCAACGCCATCGCGCTGTCTTCGGCCCCCGGCCACGCGCCGGCTTCCGAAAGCACTTCGCCCAACGAGCCGGCGCCGGGCTTCGGACCGCCCAGCACCACGAGCCGCGCCATGGCCCGGGTCATGGCCACATAGAGCAGGCGCACCGTCTCCTTGTCCTGGCGCTCTTTCTCCGAAATCTCCAACCGCGCCATGGCCGCGCCGCAGGCGGCCTTGGGCAGGCGCAGGCCCACGGCTTCGCTCGACCAGCCCGCAAGCAGCGCCTCCCCGCGCCGGCCGGCCTTGTTCGGCGACACGCCCACGTCGGCTAAAAATACCACCGGGAACTCCAGGCCCTTGGCCCTGTGCACGGTCAGGATGCGCACGGCGTCCAAGTGCTCGTCGGCCAAGGGGCTCTCGCCTTCGCGGTCGGGCCTCTTCGCCTCCTTGCGCGCGGAGTCGATGAACTCGCGCAGGCTTGCGCCCGCTCCCTCCGAAGCGTCCTGCGCGAGCCGTGCGAATTTAAGCACGTTCGCCGCGCTCTGCTCGCCGTGGTAGGCGCAGGAGGTCAGCTCCAAAAAAGGCAGTTCGCCCAGGACGCGCAGCGCCAAGGCGCCCAGGGACTCCCGCCCCACGCGCGCGCGCAAGGAGCGCATGGCGGCGAAAAACTTCCGCGCCCGCGCGCGGCTATCCTCCGAAAGGACCTTTGGCGCCAGATCGCGCAGATACGTGAGCCCTCCCTCGCGCGCCAAACGCCAGAGTTCGGCGTCGTCCAAGGCGCATAGAGGCGAGCGCAGCAGCCCGGCCAGGGCGATTTTGTCCGCCGGATCGTCCAAGGCCGCGAGCACGTTGAGGAAGTCCACGATTTCGGGCGCGCCGTAAAAACTTTTCTCCATCTCGACCGCGTAGGGAATGCCGCGCGCCTTGAAGGCGTCCAACAGCGGCAACAGGGAAGACGACGAGCGCAGCAGAACGGCCGCATCCGAGAAGCCGCGCGCCTTGCCCGGGCCGAAGCCTTCCGCGATGTGGGCGGAGAGCCACTCGAACTGGGCCCGGCGCGACTCGTCCGCGCTCAATTTCCCGCCGCCGCCCTCCGCCACGACGAATTCCAGCGCGGGCTCCTGCGCCGGGGACGGCGCCTGAGCTTGCGGATCCGGCGGACGGAGGACGAGTTCTTTGTATTCGGGCTGCAGGTCCTTCTCATAGGCCATCACTCTGGGAAAAACCGCGTTGACCGGAGACAAAAGCGCGGCCGGGCTGCGGAAATTGACGCTCAGCACGCACTCGGCCGCGCCGGAAGACGCGAGAATATGCGCGGTGAAGCGCTGGTAAGCCGCCATGTCCGCGCCGCGAAATCGATAGATGGACTGCTTGGGATCGCCAACGACAAAAAGGCGCCCGGGAGAGAGCTTCGTCTCCTCCCAGCGACGAGCGCGCCCCGCGGTCTCCTCGGCCAGAAAAATGAGGAACTCACCCTGCAAAGGATCGGTGTCCTGGAACTCGTCGATAAGAAAGGCGCGGTAGCGGCGCTTCAGCGCCGAGCGCACATCCAGGCGGTCGCGCACCAGGTCGCGCGCGCGGCGCAAAAGACCCTCGAAGGAAACGAAGCCGCGGCGCGCGTAGGCCCGGCGGAAGGACTCGGCGAAGGGCATGACCAGAAGGGCCGCGCGGCGGACCAAAACCTCGTCCGCGCCGCAGGACTCCTTGGCCAAGCCGCGCGCCAAAGCGTAGAGCGGCGCGCCGGCCTGATCCCATTTTTTCGGCCAGTCCTTGGTCGCGATCTCGGAGGCATCGGGCTCGGGCGCTCCGGGCCATGGAGGATCTTCTTTTTCGGCAGCCATGGCCATGCCCTTGAGGCGCGCCAGAACAGCGGCCAGAGACTCGTGAATTTTGGAGTTCCCGCCCGGGTTGGGCCGGCCGCGCGCCGCGCGCTCCAGCTCCGCGGCCAGTTCATGCAGCGCGCGCGCGAGTCCCGGCTGGGCCCGCCCCGCGCGAAACAGCTCCGCGCCTTCCCCGCACAAAGCCCGCGCCAACGCCTCGACGCTCTCCAGAGGCGCGCGGGTTAAAATCTCAAGCCAAGCCTCCTTCCTCGGGGCGTTTTCGCCGAGCTCGGCGTCGAGCCAGCGCGCCCACTCGGACTCGAACAGGTCGTCGAAGAGCCTCTCGGAGTCGTCCACCGTGAAATCCGGATCCACGCCGGCCTCGACGGGATAGAGCCGGAGCACGCGCGCGGCGAAAGAGTGGATGGTGCCCACCGCGGCCTTGTCCAGATCGGCCAGGGCCTGCCGGCAGCGGCGGGCCATCTCCGCGCGCGGGCGCTTAAAGCGCGCCTCGACCGCGCCGACGAGTTCCTCCGAAAAAATCCGCGCCTTGTCGCTTTGAGGCGCGCCCTCCAAGAAAGCCGCCGCGTCCGCGAGCGCCTTGGCCAGACGGATCTTCACGTCGCCCGCGGCTTTCTCGGTGAAAGTAAGCGCCACCACCTCCTCGACGGCCGGAGCGTCCTGCGGGCCCAAGAGCAGGGCCGCCAGCCGGCGCACCAGCAGCGTCGTCTTGCCCGTGCCCGCGCCGGCCTCCACCACCGCGTTTTGCGCGAGGCCGAAAGCTGCGATCTCCCGCTCCCGGGCGTCGGCTAAGACGGCGGCGCCTTCACTCATCGCCGTTCTCCTTTGCGCCCGCATCCCCCAGCGCCGCCCGTGCGCGCACGCGCGAGGGGCCGTGCGTTTTGCGGCAAACGGCGGAAAAACCGCACGCGGAGCAGTGCCCGAAGCCCGCTTCGCCTGAGTCGGGCCGGATGGGAAAACTTCCCGCGGCCAAGCGCGCGAGGCTTTGGTCCGCCGCGGCCCAGAATCCGGAGCGGTCCTTGGCCCAGGCGTCCCCGGAATAAGCCGCCGCCCGCGCGCGCGGACTCGCCGCCTCCACTCCCGCCAAAAGCGCCGCGTCCATCTTCGCGCCGCCGAGCTTGGCCTGGGCCAGCTCGGCGTAAAAGGAAAGCTGGGTCTTGTCTTTCTTGATTGCGTCCGAGACTCGGGTCTTGTAGTCGATGACGCGGAACAGCTTGCCCGAGGCGTCCAAATCCAGACGATCGAGGCGGCCGTGAAGTTCAAGGCCGCCGAGCGCCTCGGGCGCCCGGCCGGGCCAGGGCGCGCGCAAATCCTCCTCGAACGCCGCCGGACGCCAACTGCCCGCTTCCGACTTGGCCAAATCCCAGGCCGCGAAGCTCCGCGCGTGCTCTCCCATGGCCCGCTTCTCGGACTCCCAAAGGACGGGATAGAGCCCCAGCGCGCGCCAGGGATGCTCGGCGAAAACGTCCTCCACCGCGCGCGCAAGT
>JAGWJU010000161.1 GCA_028865585.1 Elusimicrobiota bacterium
CGCGCGCGCCGCGTGATGAAGGCGATTCTGGTGCCGCGCTGATGGCCGGGACCATGAAGGCCGTCCATTTCTACGGCCCGGGCGACGTGCGGCTGGTGGAGGCGCCCGTGCCGGAACCCGGCCCCGGGGAAGCCCTGGTCAAAATCGAGGCGGCGCTCACCTGCGGCACGGACTTCAAGGCCTACCGCCGCGGGCACCCCGTCATGCTGCCGCAGACGCCCTGCCCTTTCGGCCACGAGATGGCGGGCGTGCTGGCCAAGGCGGGCCCTGGCGCGGAAAAGCTTTTTCCCGAGGGCGCGCGCGTCGCCGTTGGAGACTCCGCCCCCTGCGAGGAGTGTTTTTTCTGCCGCGCGGGCCAAAGCCCCCTGTGCGACAACTTGAAAATCCTCTGCGGCGCCTACGCCCAGTATCTCCTGGTCCCGGCCAAGGTCTTGAAGCACAAGACCGCGGCCATCCCGGACGGCCTCGATTTCGCCTCGGCCGCTCTGGCCGAACCCCTGGCCTGCGCGGTCCACGCGGCGCAAGCCCTGAAAGTTTCCCGCGGGCAAACGGCCGCGGTCGTCGGCTCCGGGCCCATGGCGCTCATGCTCATCCAGGTCTTGAAGGCCGCGGGCGCGCGCGTGCTCGTGCTGGGGCGCAGTCCCGAGAACCTGGCCCGCGCCCAGGCCGCCGGAGCGGAAGAGACCTTCAGCGCGCTTTTGCCGGACGCCGTCTCGGCCGCGCGGCAAGCGGCGGAAGGCCGCGGCGCCGACGCCGTCTTCGAGGCCGTCGGAACGCCCGAGGCCTGGCAGAGCGCGGTCGCCTTGGCCCGCAAGGGCGGCCGGGTCTGCCTCTTCGGCGGCTGCGCGCCCAGGACGCAGGTGCCCGTGGACGCCCGACGGGTTCATTACGAGCAGCTGCGCCTTGAAGGCGTGTTCCACCATGCCCCCGAGCATTTCCACGCGGCCGTCGAGCTCCTGTCCGCGGGCAAAATCCAGGCCGAGCTCTTCATCTCGGGCCGCGTGACCCTGGACGAACTGCCGAAATTTTTCCGCGACAACGCGGAGCGCTCCATCCCCAAGGCGGCGGTCATCCCGTGAAGCCGTCCGCATTCGATCGCCGCATGATGCGCCGGGCGCTGGCCTTGGCCCGCCGCGGCGGAAAAGCCGTATTTCCCAACCCCATGGTCGGCTGCGTGCTGGCCAAAGGCGGGCGCGTGCTCGCCGAGGGCTGGCACCCGAAGCTGGGCGGCCCGCACGCCGAGGCCGCGGCGCTGAAAATTGCCGGCTCACGCGCCAAAGGCGCCACGGCCTACGTCACGCTCGAACCCTGCATGGCGCACCCGGGAAAGAAAAATCCCTCCTGCGCCGAGCTTCTGGCCCGCGCGGGCGTTTCGCGCGTGGTCGCGGCCGCGATTGATCCGAACCCAGCCGTGTCCGGCAAGGGCTTGGCGCTCCTGCGGCGCGCCAAGATCGCGGCCGAGTCCGGGCTTTTGGCCGCCGAGGCTCGGAGCTTGAGCCCCCATTTCTTCGCGCGCATGAAGAGAAAGCGGCCCTACGTGATCTTGAAAATGGCCTTAAGCCTCGACGGCCGGGCGTTCTCCCCGGGCGGCGCCTCGCGCTGGATCACGGACGCTCCGGCGCGGAACCTGGTCCACGACTGGCGCGCCCAAGCCCAGGCCGTGATGGTGGGCTCGGGCACGGCCCTGGCGGACAATCCGGCGCTCACCAGCCACGGCGCGGGCAAAAATCCGCTCCGGGTGGTGATGGACACGCGGCTGCGGCTGCCCAGAAAATCGCGGCTGCTCGACGGCTCGGCGCCGACCATCGTCTTCACGGCGTCTCGGCGGAAAATTCCGGGCGCGGAAACCGTCCGCATTCCCAAGGCCGCGGGCGGCTTAAACTTGCGCGCGGCCCTCAAGGAGCTTTGCAGGCGCGGCATCAACACCCTCCTGGTCGAGGGCGGCCCGACCCTGCACGCGGCCTTTCTAGCGCGAGGACTGGCGGACGAGGCGCGCGTGTTCATCGCACCCAAAATGATTTCCGGCAGCCGAGACCCCAACGCCGCGCCCACGCTCCCGAGCCCGCGCCTGAAAAAAATGGGAAGCGACTTCCTCATCTCCGGGAGGCTCTCGTGTTCACGGGGCTAATCCAATCCCTGGGCCGCGTCCAAAAGCGGACCGCGCGGGGCTTGGACGTCCGCGCGCCGCGGCTGGGGCGCCAAAAGAGGGGCGCCAGCGTCTGCGTCAACGGCGCGTGCCTGACCGTGGTCCGCGCGCAAGGCGGCGTCCTCTCCTTCGACGTCAGCGAAGAAACCTGGCGCCGCACGAACCTATCGTCGCTGCGCGCCGGCGACGCGGTCAATCTGGAGGCATCCCTTAAAGCCGGGGACGCGCTGGGCGGCCACTTCGTCACGGGCCACGTGGACAAGACGGCGAAAATCCTGGCCTTGCGCGGACAGCCCGGCGGCTTCGCGCTCCTGCGCGTCGAGCTTCCCGCGGCGCTCAAGGGCCTCATCGCGGAGAAAGGCTCCGTGGCCGTCGACGGCATCAGCCTGACCGTCAGCCGCGCCGGACCCGGGTTCTTCGAGGCGGCCCTCATCCCGGAGACGCTCTGCCGCACCAATCTCGCCGCGCGCAAGTCGGGCGCCTCGGTCAACCTGGAAGCGGACGTCCTGGCGCGCTACCTCGCGGCTTTCCTGCGCTCCCGCAAATAGCAAAACGACGTCTTGCGCGCGCGGGGCTTTAAGGCTATACTAACGCCGTTCCGTAAAAACAAAAAAACAAAGGAGAAACGCATGAGAAAAATAGCGACGCTGGCCGCCGGCGCGATGCTTTTTGCCTCTATCGCCTTCGCGGGCTCGCAGAACGACGCGGGCTGCGGCGTGGGAAGCCTCATCTTCAAGAACAACGACATGGGCGCGCAGATCCTGGCCGCGACCACCAACGGGACCTTCGGCAACCAGACCTTCGGCATCACCACCGGAACTCTGGGCTGCACGGCCTCCGGAAACCTGAGCCAGTCGACCCGCGCCGACGTCGAGCGGGCGCAGAAGAATTTCGTGAACGTCAATTACCGGAACCTTTCCCGGGACATGGCGCAGGGCCAGGGCGAGTACCTGACCTCTCTGGCCGCTCTCCTGGGATGCTCGCCCGACGCGACGGCCTCCTTCGGAAAGATGACCCAGAAAAACTACAGCCAGCTCTTCCCCAGGAAGACCGCGGAACCGAACAAGGTTCTGGGGGCGCTGAAGCTGGACGCTAAAAAGGACGCGGCGCTCTCCCGCTCCTGCACGCTGATATAACGGCATCAAGCGAACCTCCGGCCTTGCCGGAGGCCCGCCGCGCGCGGGCGCAGGCTTCACGCTTGCGCCCGCGCTTTTTTGCCCCCGCGCTCCTGGCGGCGGCCCTTTCCTTAATAAGCGTCCCCGGGGCCAAAGCCGCCGGAGATTATCCCGCCGTTCTCCAGGCTCGGGCGCGCAGCCTCTCCCTCGCTCATCAAAAGGAGTGGCTCAACCTCCTGCATTACGGCTGGACCCTGACGGGCTTTCACAGCCAAGTCAGCCCGGGCCCGTTCTTTCTGTCTCCCCAAGGGCGCACCAATGCCCAAGCGGAACTCGACGCCGATTTGGCCGCGTTTTTTCAGGACGCCGCAAATCCTGACGAGCAGGCCCAGTGCCGGTTCCCGGCCCGCTATGCCTGGCTCGATTCCAAGCTGCGCTTTAATCCGGACAAGCTGACTCCACGCTCCTGCCCTCTTTTGCGGCGCTGGAAGCGAAAGCTCGACGCGGGGTCGGTATCGGTCGTCTTCGCCTCGGCCTACCTCGACAATCCGTCATCCATGTACGGGCACACGTTTTTGCTCGTCCGCCACGCCGGCCGGCCGGCCGGCGAGCGACTGCTCGATTACGCCGTCAACTACGCGGCCCGCGCCGACACCAACAACGGGGCTCTCTTCGCCATCGACGGCCTGACCGGCGTTTTTCCGGGACGCTACTCCGCGATGCCGTACTACCA
>JAGWJU010000162.1 GCA_028865585.1 Elusimicrobiota bacterium
CCTTCAAAAACTGGCCTAACGCCTCGAGTACGTCGTTCATCGGGATGGCGAAACCGACGCTGCCGCCGCCGTCCGAGCCGGCGGTGTTAATCCCGATCTGCTGCCCCTGAGCGTTGAGCAGAGGCCCTCCCGAATTTCCATGGGTGATGGGCGCGTCGGTCTGGATCATGTCGTGGTAGATGGGATTGTAGCGGGGTTCGGCCCCATCCGGGTCCTTAAGCCCGCTGACCACGCCCTGGGTCACGGTGAAGGGCAGGCCCAAGGGATGACCCATGGCGATGACGCGGTCCCCCTCTTTCAAGGCCGAGCTGTCGCCGATTTGAACCGTGGGCCATGGTCGGCCGATGTTGGGGAGCTGGAGAAAAGCGATGTCCTTGCGGTCCGGCGAGCTGAAAGTCAGAACCTTAGCCGGATAGCGCTGGCCGTTGGGCAGAACGACCATCACCGTGCCGCCCACACCGGCCATCTGCACCACGTGGCCGTTAGTCACCACCAAACCCTGGGGAGTCAGGATGGAGCCGGAGCCGATGGCTTCCATAAAGCCAGTTTGCACACTCAGACCCAGGTACTTGCGGGCCTCCATCTGCAGTTGCTGCATCAAGCTTATTGGCTGTCTGACAACGACCATCACCACCGCGGGTTTGACCTGCTCGGTAATTTGAGCGACCGTCGGGGCAAGCGCGGGCGCGGATGCGTCTCCGGCCTGAGCCGCATCCGCGGGAACCGGGACGGGAGCTTTAAGATTTTGAATTTGCTCCAAAAGCGCCGAGCGCTCCTGTTTCGCGGTAACGCTGTGCGTCTGCGCGGCCCGCTCCACGGCGGTGGTTTGATGCGCCGCGTTGATAATCGGCCCGGACGCCAGCACGGCGATGAGCGCCGCAAGGCCGAGCTTCCTGGCTGTCCGGCGCAGGAATCCCGGGCGCGCGGAGGAGGGCTTGCCCTGCGATTGCCGCGCCTTGCGCGCCGCGCGGTAGGAACGATACGTCATCAGTAGAGAGCCCACGGAAATCGTGGCCAGCAAAAGACGCGTGATTTCAGAGGCGATGGGCATGAAATAGTGGAGAGCCAAGAGGCCGCCGACGAGCCCCAAAATGTTATAGGTCAAATGCGCCGCGACGGGCGCCGTCATTCCGCGGGTCCGGTACGCAACCGCGGCCAAAACCGCCCCGGAGGCAAACCACAGCACGACGCCCGCCGGATTAAATCCCCACGCGGCGACGTGAGCCATCGCAAAAGCCCCCGCGGAAATGGCCGCGGCCGCCGGGAATGCGAACTTGGAAATCTTGCTCAGAACCGCCAACGCGCGCTGCGCCCCGCTGCGCATGCCGGAAAAGTCGGGGAGATCGTTGAGCTGCTTTGAAGCCAGAGTCAACGCGCGCGAAGCCAGAAGCAGGCCGAAGAATGCCAGGCCGAAGTCCCATCCGCGGTACCTGATCTCCTCATATAAAGAAAGGAAAGGCGCCTGGACGAAAAGCAGGTGCCACGGCGCGGAGGCCAACTCCTGGGATATCGCCTTGGGACCGAGGCTCGCCATGAGCTCGACGCGGCCGAAAAGGCCCAGCAAAGAAGAAGGCATGACGGCGGCAAGGCCGCCGAGAACCGGGCGCAGAACATAGCCCGCAATGGTCGTCAAACCGAAGATATTGAGTCCCCATTTCATTCCGTAAGCCACGCGGCCCTTGAATTTCATGGGGCGGTAGGAAGGTCCGCCGTACTCATCCAGCTCCCCCGCGAACGGCCGGTGCCTGCGCGCGAAATCCGCCGCGCCACGAACCAGAATCCTCGGCGCCTGCCGTAGTTGAGAGAACGGCGCCAAAAGCCCGGCTCTTGCGGAGGCCGACGGCTTTAAGCGGCCGAGCGCGCGCGACAAGAATCCTGATTTTACGGCCGAAGAGGAATCGGACGAAGCGCGGGCGGGAGCCTGGCCGTCGAACTGCGCCGCTCCTTGAGCCGCAAGCTGGTCCGTGGATTGCTTCGACTCCGAACCTGCTGCAAACTTGTTTTTTCCTAAAAGACTAAAAACCCGGCCTTTAAGCCGCTGAATCGGGGCGCCAACGGAAACTTTGAGCGAGGCGGCGCGGCTGGTCCTCTCGCCGGCGTCCGAAACCTCGCCTCGAGCGGCAGCCGCAGGCGCGAAGACCTTCGCAGAGGCATCAGGAGCCTGCGGCGCCGCGGCTTGCTCCCGCTCTTGAGCCGCCGCTCCGACCATGGGCTTCTGAGCCGGAAGCTCCGGCAAAGATTCGAAACTGTCCTCCGTTCCGCCGGCGAGAACATCTCCAGCCGCATCGGCCGAAGGCAGCGCTGCGGGGAGATTCAAATCCGCTGAAGCGCCGCCCGGCGCCATATCCGCTTCCGGGACCCGCTCCATGGGAACGTCTTGGGCGAAAACGCAGGCTTGCGGCGGAAGCGAAGCTAAAACGAGGAACAAGGACAGGCCTGCGGCAAGGGCCCTGACGGTCGCTGACGTCCGCCGCGTGACTTTCATGATGCTTGATTGTAGCCGGTCCCAGCCCGAGCATCATGAGCCGTTTGGCACTCGCGATCTTGTTCTTTGGTCCCACATTCCGGGACCCTAAGGACCTAGGGAAAAACTAGAGGCAGGAAGACAAATCTTGGTAGAGCCGTTCTTGCCGGCGCACCATCTCGTCAATGTCGAACTCTTCGCCCACCGCTTCCCGCGCCTTGAGGCTCAGGCGCCGCCGCAAGGATTCGTCGGCGGCCAATCGGATAACGCGATCGGCCAGCGCCGCCGCGTCCCCTGGCGCGACAAGAAAGCCGTTGACGCCGTCCTGCACCATCTCTGAGACGCCGTTGGCCGCGTAGCAGACCGGAACGAGGCCGGAAGCCATGGCCTCCAGGAGCGCGCGGGGAAGCCCCTCCCATAAGGAGGTCAGGACGAAAATATCCGAGACGGCTAGGATCTGGGGGACGTCCTGGCGCCATCCCAGCAGCTTGATGCGGGAAGAGAGTCCACGCGCAAAAATCCGCGCCTCCGCAGCCGTCCTCATCTCTCCATCCCCAACGTAGAGGAATTCAATTTCCGAGTTCCTCGCCAAAACCATCTCGGCCGCGGAAATAAAATCCATGGCGTTTTTTTGGGGCTTGAAGTTGCCGATGGAGACCGCCACGACCTTATGGAATCCCGCGCCCAGCGCGGTCTTTGCTCGGCCCCGATCGGGCACGGAGGCCGGATAATCCGAGCGCTTGATGCCCGATCGAATAAGGCGATAACGGCGCGGATCGCCGATGCCTCGCGCGGCGGCTTCGTTCCAATTGGACTTCGAGACGAACACCAACGCCCGCGCCCACCGCGCGCAGAGCTTCTCCAAAAAAATAAAAAACCGGCGCGCCCAGGGCCCCTGCCGCGGATGAAAGCCGAACCCGTGATAGGTGTGCACGACCACGAGAACGCCGCAAAGCCGCGCCGCCGCGCGCCCCAGGATGCCCGCCTTAGAACTGTGCGTGTGAACGACGTCCGGCTTTTCCCGACGCAAAACGCGAATGATGCCGACAAGCGCGCGCACGTCGGAAATCGGGCTAATCTCGCGAATCAAGCCGGGAACAAAATAAAGGCCTATGCGGTTTTGATCTTTAAGCGCGCGGGCCTCGCCGTCAAGCATCCCCCCTTCCCCGGAAATCAGCAGGCACTGGAATTTCGCCGGATCGAGGTGGGAAACGGTGTAGAGCGTGTTGCGTTGCGCGCCGCCCAACTCGAGGCGCGTAATGACATGGGCGACCTTCATCTTCTAGGACCCGTGCCAATGCGGATTGCGAGGACGCCGATGCCGCCTTCGGCGCTCTGCCCGAGTCTTGCGTGAAGGCCGGGCCGCACCGCTGCCCGGCGCGCCGATTTTAAATCTCGGATAATAAAAAGCCAGAATTTGTCGCCAATCGCGCCCAATGGATGCTTGCCCGACGGCGCCTGCCTCGCACAACCCCAAGCCGCTGCCGGTGCCGGCCCCCCACAGAATGAAGAAGCGCGCCCTCC
>JAGWJU010000163.1 GCA_028865585.1 Elusimicrobiota bacterium
ATTTTATCCTGCCGCTCCAGAACCTCGCGCACGATAGGTTCAGGCGACTCCAGGTGCAGCCTGGTTCCCTTGAGCAAAGCCGCCGCCAAAGCGCTCTGAACCGCGCCGGAATTGTCGAAAAGCGAAGCCGCGACGAGCTTCTGCCTCCACAACTGGACGTCGGAAAGGGCCGTGCGGACGCTCTCCATTTTCTGGTCGCCGCTTTGTTTGGCCCAGTCTTGAGTGAAAGCCAGCAAGCGCGGGGCGTCGATTTGGCGCAAATCAAAAAGTGTGTCGGACTTCGCGGCCAGTTCCTCATCGACGGACTTGGAGCGGTACGTCAACCGGTCCACGATGCGGCGGGACAAAGTGCCGCCCATCAGCCAGTTGGCGAAGAGCGCCGCGCCCAGAAGAGCCGTCAGCACGGCGAAGGGCAGGATGACCGGCCAGGAATGCAGGGGAATCGAGTGCAGCAAGGGCAAAGACAGGCCCGCGGGTCCGAGGAAGGCGCCCAAGCGCGTTCCGTCCGTTTTGCCCTTGGAAGGCTTGCTCTTACGCTTGGCCGGCCCCTTGTCCAAGGCCGAGCGTCCAGGCAAAAGCAGGTCCGCCAACAGCAGGAGCAGCGCCGGGCCGAGGAAAAGGCCTCCGATGTTGGCCGGAGAGTCCAGCAGCTGTTTGCTTGTCCCTTTCTGCCGGGCCGCGATCTGCTCAAGGACCTTGTCCATCGTGGCGCCCTGCGCGGCGGCGAAGAATTGGCCGCCCGTCGCGTGCGCCAATTGCTCCAAGGGCGCTTCGTGCAGACGCGTCTCCGCAGGTTTTCCCGTGTCAGAGTTGATCAAATAGGTCGTGCCGCCGTTGCCGTTTGGAACCCGGATCTTGGCCGGCGTCGTCGGCGATCCGATGCCGACGGTGTAAATGACGATCTTATTGTCCTGGGCCGTCTTGATGGCGCTCTGCAGGTCCTCGCTGAAAATATCGCCGTCGGAGATGAGGATGAGGACGCGTTTGCGCCCCTCTACGACCTTAGCGTCGTTGAAGGCGGCGGCCGCGTGCTCGATGGCTCCCGCGATGTCCGAGCCCTGGCTCAAGCGGACGTTCTCGTTGGGCAGGCGCTTGGCCTTGTATTTGAAGGTCCCGTAATCGAGGGAAAGCGGCGCCGCAGTTTGCGAGGAGCCCGCGAACACCACCAAGCCCACGCGATCGGTCCCGTGGAGCAGGGAGATGAAGCGCTCCAGGGCGTTTTCCGTGGCCTTGTAGCGCCCATCGTCGGCATAGAGCATGCTGTAGGAGTCGTCTACCGCAACGATGACGTCCTTCCCGCCGAAATTGACGCTGTTCTTGGAGTATCCGCTCTGCGGGTTGGCCGCGGCCAAGCCTAAAAGCGCGGCCGCGCCCAAGGCGAGCCCGGATTTTACCAGCACCCTGTTCCGGCCGGACCAATCGCGGAAGCGGGCGGGCGCCTTATGTGGCGCCAGGGCCCGCGCGGTCTTTAAGTGCTTGTAGATTTTATAAGCCGCGAAGCCCGCCAAAACCGGCAAGGCCAAAGCCGCCAATAGAAGAATGTGCGGGGATCCGAATGCGAAGCCATGAGCGCCGTAAGTCACGGATCCCAAAGCGGCCAGAGGCGCGAACCCCCAGACTTTGCTGCCCTGCGTGGGGACGTTGTTGAGTTTTTGCTTTTCCTGGGCCTTGGCTTTACCTTCCTGTCCAGCGAGAATGCCCCCCAATTTTTTTAGTTTGGCATTCTCTTTTGCCTGCGCTGCGGCTTTAGCTGCGGCGCTTTCTCCATGTCCGTCGCTGTTTCCTTGGCCGTTTTGACCGCTGTGCCCTCCCGCATGGGAGCCCTGCTGCTCGCCGCCTTGTCCCTTACTATTGCCTTGGTTGCCTTGACCCTTCTGACCCTGGCCCTGCTTCTGGCCTTGGCCTTGCTTCTGGCCCTGACCCTGCTTCTGGCCCTGGCCCTGCTTCTGGCCCTGGCCCTGTTTCTGGCCTTGTTTCTGACCCTGCTGGTTCTGTTGGTTCTGCTGGTTCTGCTGGTTCTGCTGGCTTTGCTGGTCCTGCTGATTCTTTTGGTTCTGTTGGTTTTGCTGTTGCTGGCTCTGCTTGCTGTGATTTTTCTGGTATTCTGGATTCTGCTTCGCCAACTGCTCGAGAATTTCCAGATTCCATTTGGCGTCGAAATTGTTCGCGTCCAGGCGCAGGGCTTGCTTATAGAGATCCAATGCGGTCTTATAGTCCTTCCGGGCCAGCGCCATGTCGCCGAGATTGAAGTAGGCCTTGGACGCCAGCTTGGGATCCTTGTTGAACTCCAGAAACTTCTTGTAGCAGAGCTGGGCTTGTTCATTGCTTCCCATGCGAGCGTAGACGTCGCCCATATTGAAGTAGGCCTGCGGAACGTCCGGGTAGCGCGCCAGAGCCTGCATGTATTTCTGCAGCGCCTCGGGATAGCGGCCTTCGTTGTAGAGAAGATTGCCGTCCATAATCTCCTTGATGGGACTGTCGAGCGGCGGCGCGGGGATGCGCGCCGCGGGCAAGAGTCCCGCCTTGGAGGCCGCGGGCGCCGGCTGGGAAATCGCGGTGGGAGCGGAGACGGGGCTGGCCTGCGCGGCATGAGGCATCATCGCGGGCATGAGGAGGGGCAGAGCCAGCAGCAGCGCGGGGAACTTGCGCAAAGCCGTAGCGGACAGGCCCAGTTCGAGCCCCAGAGCCAAAAACGCCAGAAGCGCCAGATCTCCGGAATAGTCGTTGACCGACAAGGAGGAAATTACCTTCTCGGGAGTCTTCTCCAGCTGATTAATCTGCAGGAAAATCTGCCGCATCGAGTCGGCGTCGCTGGCCGAGAAATAAAGCCCGCCCGTGGTCTTGGCGATCTGCGTCAGCGTGGGCACGTCCGCGTCGCTGCCGATGCCGATGGTGAAGATGCGGATGCCCAGCATCTTGGCGATGGCCGTCGCGTCCATGGGATCCATGCCCTCGTTGGACTGCCCATCGGTGGCCAGGATGATGACCTTGGTCTGATCGGGCCTGACGATCTTCCGCATGAGGTCCGGATCGGACTGGGCGTACTTGAGCGCGGCGGCCAAGCCTTTGCTCTTAAGGAGCTCCAGCATATGATTGACGCGCAAATCCTCCGGCGTCGCCTTGGCCTGCCCTTCTAGGACGCGGGCCAGGCGATCGGCCAAGGAATTGCCCTGGGCCTGCTCGCCGCGGATTTCGCTCGCATTGGCCCTCAAAAAGCCGGAAATCGCCCGGTAAACGGCATCACCGATGGCCGTCCCGCCGTCGGCGGAAAGCTCTTTGATGCGCGCGTCAAGAGCGTCGTAATCGGTGGTCAGAAGAACGTCCGTGTAGGGATCGTCGGAGAAGGTGATGAAGCCCACGCGATTGGTGGTCTTTTTCTGCTGCTGGAGATAAGCCTCGATGGCGGCCGATCCCGCCTGGATCTTGCTGGGGCTTTGGGATGCGGAGCCGTAATCGCCGTTGAACGGATCGCTCATGCTGCCCGAGTTATCGAAGACGATAAAGGTATCGACCGACGGGACGTAGACGGTCTGCCGCGTGGTGCCTATCTGCGGATGGGACAGGGCCCCGATGAGAAGCATGATGGCCGCCACGCGGATGGCCTTGGGGAGCCACAGAAGGCGCTGCCTCAGGCTCTTCTTCTTGGACAGCGAAGCGCCGGAAGCAATCGTATAGGACGGCCGCTTGGCGCGGCCCCGGAAGAAGCTCCAAGCCAAGTAGATGGCCAGAGGGACGAGCAGCAAGATGATTTTTGGATCGCCGAAATGGAGCTGAGAGGAGGCCCCCAGGACGAGAGGAGCCACCGCCGCCATTCCGATGCCCGAGCCCGTCGTGGAAGCGCCGGCCTTCGCCTCGTCTGCGATCGTCCCGCCCTCGGACGCCGCTTCGATGAACGAGCGCAAATCCTTGAGCTGCGCCGGACGATTCGAGGCGCCGACCCGA